>SAAM01000371.1 GCA_009929415.1 Clostridia bacterium
TCTGACGCGAGCAACTTCATAACTGGAGCAAATCTTGCGACTGACGGCGGATACTGGGCAAACTAAGGCCTTGATGGAGGAAATATGATAATAAAAAATGTAACTGTAATCGGAGCAGGGATGATGGGAAATGCCCTTGCGATGGTATTTGCGATGTCTCCGGATCTTAATGTTACGCTGAGGACAAGAACTCTTAAAGATGACAGATATGACCCTATAATAGCACATCTGGACATCATGGTAAGCCGTGATGTAATAACTGGAGTACAAAAAGAAGAGGTTCTTTCGAGGATAACATTTGAGACGGATTTAAAAAAGGCTACAGAGAACGCTGACTTTATAATTGAATGCGCACCTGAGGTAATGGAAACCAAGCAGGATCTGTTCGCCGAAATAGAGAATTACTGCAGAAAAGATGCTATCCTGGCAACCAACACATCTGTAATGAGTCCTACAGAAATTGCCGCAAAATGTGTTAACAGAGAAAGGGTTGTCGGAGCACACTTCTGGAATCCGGGACATCTTATTCCTCTTGTAGAGGTCATAAAGTCGGATTATACGAGCGATGAGGTGGTTGAACTTACCATGGATGTCCTCAGAAAGGCTGGTAAAAAGCCGGTACTCTGCAAGAAGGACGTTCCAGGCTTTATCGCGAACAGGATGCAGCATGCTCTCTGGAGAGAGGCTATATCGATCGTTGAAAACGGCATAGCGGATGCCGCTACTGTGGATGAGGCTGTGAAATACAGCTTTGGACTGAGACTGCCTCAGCTTGGACCTATGGAAAATGCTGACATGGTAGGAACAGACCTTACATTCAACATCCATGACTATATACTGAAGGACCTCGAGTCATCAAAGGAGCCTTCACCGCTGCTCAGGGAGCTCAGAGACGCTGGAAAGCTTGGATTCAAGACTGGAAGCGGTTTTCAGGAGTGGACACCGGAGAGCATAAAGAAATCGAAGCAGGAGCTGACAGAGTATCTGATAGACATGCTTTATTAGAAAATCAAATGTAAACTGTAAAAATTAAAATTTAAATTATCAGGAGGATATTAAAATGGGAAAGAAAGTATTTGTTGATTTAACACATCCGTTCAGCGCTGACATACCAAGATGGCCATATTTCGTAAAGCCGGTTATCGATTCAATGCATTCACTTGCAAAAGGTGGAGTACTTACTCAGAGAATAGACTGCGTTCAGCATACAGGAACACACTGCGATGCACCGCGTCACGTAATGGAGTATGAATTTGACGGAAGACGTGCTCGTTACACTCATGAAATGCCTGTAGATGCTTACACAGGTGATGCAGTTTGTCTTGAGATAAACGTTGAAAAATGGGGACTTATAACTGGTGAGCACCTTGATGATGCATGCAAAAGAGCAAATATAAAGCCTGAAGAGCTTGAGGGAATGGTTGTATGCCTTAACACAGGAATGCACCGCAAGTTCGACGACTCAAAGGACTACTACCACTACTCATGCGGAACAGGCGTGGATGCTGGAAAATGGTTTGTAAAGCACAAGGTAAAGTGCGTGGCTATGGACATGCAGGCGCTTGACCACCCGCTTCACACTGCAATGGGCAACAACGGAGCAACAAGACTTAACCTTCTTGGAGCATCAGGAAGACCTATAACTGAGGAGTACAAGGAGAAGTTTGGCGAAGAGGCATATGCTGAGTTTGACAAGGACGAGTACATCAGAATCCACGGCCAGGAAGCTTATGACGCAAAGTTTGGCGATCTTGAAGAAATAGGATGCTGGGGAACATGGGAGCCATGCCACAAGCAGATGCTTGGACACGGAATAGTAGGAGTTGAGAACCTTGGTGGAGATCTTGACAAGGTTTCTGGAAAGAGATTCAGATTCAACTGCTTCCCAATCAGATGGTTCATGGGAGACGGATCTATGGTGAGATGCGTTGCCGAGATAGATGAAGACGATCTTAATGACGTGCCGGACAGAACTTACACTTATGGCGGACTGTAAGATATAAGCAAAAGATTATAATTGAAATCAGTTTTTTATACAGCATTTGCCTTGTGAAAATATTCGCAGGGCAAGTGCCAACTTTAGAATGAAAAGGAAAATTAAAAGGAAAAGGAGCTTAATTTTATGCCAAAAAAGGATAATTCACAGTCTCTCGTTAAATTCAGCAAGTCGAGCTGGG
>SAAM01000372.1 GCA_009929415.1 Clostridia bacterium
CCAGAAGCTCCTTGTTTGGCCAGGCGTTTATAAAGGACGCTGTCATGCCTGCAAAAACCTGCCCTGCCGCTATGGCATACACCCCAAAAGGAAGGCTCACCAGCATTATAACAATCCCTGATGAATGAGCTCGACACGACCGCCCTTCTCATCATTTCCTTCACCCTCTTCTGATTGTCCTGATGAGCCGACAGCGCAGGCAGCATGACCGACTGTATGGAGCCGTCTATGTTGCTCACGACCAGCTGCGGAAACAGCTGCCCTCTGCTGTAGTATCCCAGTGTATCAGACATGTACATCCGCCCGATTATGAGAGTGCTCAGCTCCCGGTATAGAGTCTCAATAAGCTTGGATATGAGGAGCCTTGACCCAAACGCGAACAGCTCCCTCACCCTTGTGAATGAAAACATGAGCTCCGGCCTCCATCTCACGGTAAACCACATTATAGCCGTGACCGCTGCCTGATTGGCCAACTGCTGGATTACTATCGCCCATATCCCAAATCCCCTGTATGCAGCAACCACGCCCAGAGCACCCGAGATAAGGACAGCGCCCAGGCTGCTCATGAACAGCTTTTTGAAAAGAAGGTTTCTCGCTACAAACGCATTCTGCACCGAATTGAAGGCCCCTGCAAACAGGTTGAGCGCAAGCACCCTTAGCACCGGCTCAAGGACCGGTATGGCGTAAAACAGCGAAATATATGGCGCGCAGATGTATATTATGACATATGAGACCCCCGCTACGGCAAGGCTGAGGTAGAAGACTGAAGAAAAATCCTCTGAATCCGCATCCTTTTTCTGTATGAGAGCCGTGCTGAACCCGCTCTGAACAAATACCTGAGCCAGATTCACGAATACCATCACTATAGCGATTGTTCCAAACTGCTCCGGCGCAAGCACCCTTGCAAGGACAATCTGCACAGCCAGCTGAATCCCCTGAGCAGCGCCCCTCTCCATCAATTTCCAGAAGAGAGAGGATATGATATTTGATTTTGTGTGCTGCGATGTCATCAGGAAATCACCTCATTCATAACTGAAATTCATTTTTTTAGATTATCACCGACATTTTCACCGACATTTTCACCGACGTTCTCACCGACATTCTCACCGACATTCTATTCGGCTAATGTTCATATCCAGAATCCAATTTCTTCCTTGCTTCAATATAAATATCAAGATCCTCTACAATATAATCTTTGCCAGTAGTATGAAGTGCTTCATAGCTCGCATCGATATAATCTATCACTCTGTATCTGTTAAAAATATCTATAGCTTCTCTGCCTTTAAGGCCTTTAGTATTTTTATAATTTTCTATACAATATACTAAAAAATCAATTTTCTCATTCATCACTATGCCTCCTCTGGGAATGTTATTTTCCCTGTCACCTTTTCTTCTATCAAAAGGCTATACAGAGTTGGTACGCTTAGATGCCAGACTTTTGTTTCTTCTTTCTCAAGTTTCTCATAGAGCATTGATGAATAAAGCATATCTAATGCATCTTTTGATGAAATATTAAGTTCCTGTGCAATCATTTGAACCAGACGGGAGACTATAACCTGGAGAATAACTTGAAATTCTTTTAATTCGCTCATCATCTTACCTCCTCATCAATATCCAATTCTCCAATGAATTTCAAGCTTGACAATGCTCTTTCTGTACAAAATGTAACCATTCTTTATCTGGGGAAGTGAATTTAAGTATATCAAGTGAAGTCTCTATTTTTTCAAAATCTATCTCATAAATACTTACAGCCTTAACTTTGCTTTCCTTTCGAATCATAACTTTTTGAGCAAAGCTAATAGCCTGATCCTTATTTGTCGTTGTGTAAAACCCTGGTCCAAAATCTAAAGTCCTTTTTGATATCAGCAAAACCGGTTTATCAACAACTATATCACTACCATGATATAATATCATCGTTTCCCTCCTATACATTCATATATTAACTTATATTATACCCCACTCAATTGCTTATATTTGTATCTGGGGCTCCATCTATTCGATTTTGTAAACAGCACGGCGTACATTTTGATTCTCTGTTACATGTTTGATTCCTGAATCAAAGGATTTAATATACTTGGTGAACTACCCACCACTTAAGAAGTGGGGGCTTCCTGGTCAATGCTTCTGATGAAGCAAGATTCTCCAGGCTCTAAGGGCGGTACCCTCCCCGACTGA
>SAAM01000373.1 GCA_009929415.1 Clostridia bacterium
CAAGCCGGTTTTTGATGCCTGGATCGAGACAAAATACTCTATCGCCTGGAGAGAGGCTGTCAAAGATTCATCGGCATTTCTTACCCTTAGGCATCCTGATACTGCTGCCACTGTTGGATCTTCAAAATGCCTGGTGGCCCTCTCTACCATGTTGTTGTCAAACGAAGTATCTCCATCCAGTGCCATTACTATTTCTCCACTCGCAAAATTGAGCCCGGTGTTAAGGCTGGAGACCCTGCCGCCTCTTTGCCATTTGGGGACAACAAGAAGCTTTCTGTTTTCAAAGCCCGATACATAGTGGGACATTTCATGGGCTGAATCGTAGGTAAATTTGTTTTTTGCTGCACCGTCGATCATTGCCAGCATTTCAATTTTGCCCGGATATATCTGTTCGGTGAGAGACATTATAGTTTTCTGTACATCGCGGCCTTCGCTGTAACATGTGATTATGCAGGAAACAGAGGGGAAATACGGTCTTCGTTCCCCTTCATATCTCCTGTCGACTGTATATTTGATAACACCTATTATGACCAGGATCGCGAGCGGCAATTCAAAAAAGAGGACAAAGGGCATGAATTTGAGTAAAAGAGTACCTGCCCCTTCTTCAAAAAGAAGGGGTAAATATTCTGAACTCAAAAGCTCTTCGAATACTTCCATGTTAGTTCCTGTTTTTCGATCAAAGTTCTTCAGCAAACAATTCCAGATATTTCTCCGCAGAAATCTCATTATCTTCAGTCGGTATCTGGAAACATTTTGCAGTGATCTCAATTTTCTTATCTGACTTGATCTCAAGCTTGTCATTCAGCAGCTCTATACGTTCTGCCAATATCGTTGAGTTGTCAAACAATGTCCTTGGCAGCAGTATCCAGAAAGTATCAGGCGCTGAAGAAGTGGTTATGTCAGTGGTCCTTACCATAGCCCTTATACGGAATATCAGCTCATCCATTATCTTTTTGTATAGATCTTCTCCCAATAAATCTTCAACTTCGTACAGGTTGGAAAATTTAAGCCCTATCAAGGTGAAAACTTCATCAGCGTAGCGTTTCCGGTATTCCCTCATCCATTCAATGATATTGCAGAAATAGCTGAATTTTAGATTATTCTGCCCGTCAAACAGCTGGATCTCCATCTGCATACTGCCTGTCCGTACTGCAGCAGATCCCTTTTCTGAAAGCTTATAGCTGTAAACATTTACAACTGTCAGATCAGAAGGATCTGTCCTTGTCCTACAGAAGAGGCAGTCAGCCTTAACATCAGGCTCTATAAATTTTGATCCGCAGTTGTTGCACTCATGAGACTCGAGAGGGTGATCGTAATCGCTTCCCAGATGTCTTAATACAGTATTGCATTTCGGGCATACGAATGACATGTTTTTTCTAAAATCGCTGTCCGGCGCAACATGTCCGCAGATAAAACAGTGTATCATTAGTTTTTTATTAAAATCGATGCTTCCGCAGTTAGGGCAGACATCGACATAGTTCAGGTGGCCTGTTTTACATTTGGGACATTTCCTCACCCTGTCCACCAGTAAATTTCGAGTTATGTATCCATGGTCTTCAAGAAATGCAACTGCCCTCAGGGCCATTATCATCTCTGTATCGAACCGAAAAGACCTCAGCCTCTCAAGTCCACTGAGATCTTCAGGCCTGAGTATCTTCGATGCTTTTGTAGAGCTGTCAAGCAGGAGAGCCATTTCTGGGTAGGAGTATATCCATTGTGAAAAAGGAGAGCAGACTGGAGAAAGGGAATATTCCTCGCCCCTGACATACATATAGGAAAGCATTCTCAGGTTGTGGTTATCCAGCAGCTTTTCCCTGCTGATCCTTTTGCCTCTTTCAAGTATGGAAGTTGCCTCAGGAAGCCTCTCTTCAATATTGCTTGAAATACCGTCTACTAAAATGTCTACCTGCTGCATAGTGCGTGACAAGTAAATGGGTGCACAGCAAAACTCCACTGATTCTCTAAGTTCAACCAGTTCCCAGAATACTTTAAGTTTGTCCGATGTCTTTTTGCCTTTAAGACCATCGATCAGGACTATTCCACTCTCGGGCTTTTTTTCCAATAATTCCCTTGCACTCTGGAAATCGCTGATTTTACCGTCGGGAGAATGTGCAGTCTCTTCACCAAGAAGGATCCTGTAAATTTTATACTCTTTCATCATTCATCCTCCTA
>SAAM01000374.1 GCA_009929415.1 Clostridia bacterium
CCCTTTGAACAGCTTGCAGGCAAAGAGTACAAGAGTGAAATACTCGAGCTAGGAGAGACTTCGACCATCAGCCTCCAACTTAAAGCCTGCTACGACCCTAGGTGCCCGCTCGTCTCATATAAGCGTACGGTGACACACTTCAAGGGAAAGGAGATTATGCTCAAAGAAGAGGTTGAGGGAGATGTCAAACCCGTCTTGACACTGATGAGCATGCATAAGCCAACTGTACAGGAGAACACCATCACCTTGGGCGAGGCAGCAACGCTGGAGATTCAAACTCCGTTCCAGTCCATCACGGTAGAGGAGATACCCATCACTGATGCAAGGCTGCGAAGTGTCTGGCCGGAGGAGTTGTATAGGATTCTAATTGGGTACCAAGCGACATTGCAAATACGAATTATGTAACTATACGACATCGATTGGATTGGATAGTTCAGTCCCATTCTTCACCTGATTGAGTTCATCAAGAGTCATGGCACGCTCTCTCGCTATCTCAAGCTTGACATATTTTCCACTGCTCGTTCGCAGAATGATTCTGTCCCCTTGGGAGACGTCTTCAATTGCATTAAGAAAAGAGGCTTCCATGAATGAAGAGGCTGAATTATAATTGGTAATGCTTCCAAAGGAAGGACTTGTGCTCTTGCTGAGATAGCAATCCGAAACTTTCATATGGAAACAACTTTTGCCATCATAGCAGAGTTCAGGCTCTCCATCACCATCGATGTCGAGCGTCTGAATATCAAGCATTCTTGAAGCTAGCATGGGCAAGAATTCATAATAAGCAGCAGGAATATCGTTTTCCGATAGAGAGCTCAGTGTAATTGCTTGTAGTGATTCATTGAACACTTCATCAGTTGAAAGCATATATTTCAATGTTGCAAACGTCATTACTTCCATAGTCCGGCTCGCCAATTGTATAGAGTCATCGATACAATCGGAAGCTACAGTTCTTGCCCGATCCAACGCAAGGGGATTATACATATATCGATGTAATTCAACATTGAATGCGGCATAGTTATTGATCGCATTTTCAGTTGTGGCGGACAAGGTCGCCAAATGATCAAGCTGGATTGATAATTCGCCTCCGGTCAGAGTAATCGCATGCTCTTTTGATGAAAATGTTCGGGACATCCGAGTTTTTGTAGCATCCGGCTTACATGTATATACTTTCTGGAACCAAAGAGCCCCGGAATTGCAATCGATATCATAGGAAAACGGAACAGTAATAGTCTGAGTGGCAGGTGAAACATCTTCCCAGGAACGAATGATTTTTCTGAATTCCCTGGCGCTCTCATCTTCAGGGTATAGAATTGAATTGAAGTAATACTCCGGTTTCCCTCTGAGGGCAATTGTTGAAGAACTGATACTCAAATTCATTTCCTCATAATACGCAGAAATTTTCCCATCCGGGCGTTTGGCGGTGAATGAAACTCCATGATTGCTCTGGATGTATGCATCCGGAATGAACACCCATGCCCTGAAATTGCCAGCATCAGCAAATTGTGAATAGACTTTGGGCAACTGTATATAATAAGAGCCTTCAAACTCAAGACGCAGATACTCGGTATTCGAAGGAGTGATGGAGTTTATCGTATAGATATTAAACAAATACCACTTGCCAGGAACAGCAGTATCAATGAAGGAAGGTGGCGCGGTATCGCGTACTTGCCAGTTTGCAGGGAGAGTTCCGCTGCTTTGATTGTTTGTTTCCGGAGAATCAGAACATCCGATGAAGGTGATGCAACAACTCAGAAGTACTACACATAGGGCTTTCATACAAGGTATAGATTTCATACATACCATCCCGATTGTAGTGTGCGCACGATATAAATTTGAATGCAGAATAGACCCAATTAGTTCATCAGTCAATGCATTATCTTTTTTTACAAGTATTTATTTAATCCCTAACAAAAATTAGTCATTCCACCTCACCTTTACTGCAGGCCCATTCGCCTGCAGATGTCATCTCACAACCTCCTCTGATTTAAGATTGGAATTGTGTATTTGCAAACACCATGATTATATTATTTCTTTTATTTGTATATTTTTATCTAATTCGTACAAAAACTATTCTCATTTTTTGTTTGACAGCTGACATCCCCTAGGGTAAAGTGAACGGTAGATAAAATAAATTGGAGGCATTATGGCCACAGTACAACTCAAGAACATTTG
>SAAM01000041.1 GCA_009929415.1 Clostridia bacterium
AGCTGAAACAGTAACAGCCGGAGATCCAACATTTGCAGGTCCTTTAGCGGGAGTAGCGCTTGGCCTTGCTGTATACCACGTAGTAGAGCCTGAGTTCAAAGACGCTGTAGATGCAGACGTATTTGAAGATCAGATTGGAATGATGGAAATGGTACTGAATGTTGACGAAATAGTAGAAGAAATGAGAAACATCAGAAGCGAATTCTGCAAATTCTAATTTCGGTTGTTATATAATATAACTAAGGAGGCTATAAGATGGGAAAAGCGAGAGTAGTCCACTATATCAACCAGTTCTATGCTGGAATAGGTGGAGAAGATAAAGCGGGAACTGAACCACACATTTTTGAAGGTATGCCACCAATAAGCGTACAGCTTCAGAGCAATCTTGGAGAAGATGCAGAAGTAGTAGCTACAGTAGTATGCGGAGACTCATACTTCAATGAGAATCTTGAAACTGCAAAGGCGCAGGTTCTTGAGCTTATAAAATCTGCAAATCCGGATATGCTGATTGCAGGACCTGCATTCAACGCAGGAAGATACGGAATGGCTTGTGGTACTGTTGCAACTATGGTTCAGGAAGAGCTTGGAATCAAGGTTGTTACAGCAATGTACGACGAGAACCCTGGAGTTGACGTATTCAGAAAAGAATTATATATAGTAAGAACTGCAGATTCAGCAGCAGGAATGAGAAAAGCTCTTCCAGCACTTGCAAAATTTGCACTTAAGGTTCTTAAGGATGAGAAAATAGGAACACCTGCAGAAGAAGGCTACATCGAAAGAGGAGTACGTGTAAACATGTTCTCTGACAAAAGAGGAGCTACAAGAGCAGTTGAAATGCTTGTTGCAAAACTTAAAGGTGAAGAGTTCACTACAGAGTATCCAATGCCTGCATTCGACAGAGTAGCACCAAACCAGCCAGTAGTAGATCTTACAAAAGCTAAGATTGCTATAGTAACATCTGGTGGTATAGTTCCAAAAGGAAACCCAGACAGAATAGAGTCATCATCAGCTCAGAAATATGGAAAATACGACATATCAAAATTTGATGACCTTACAGAAGCAGATCATGAGACTGCACACGGTGGATATGACCCAACATATGCAAATGCAGATGCTGACAGAGTTATCCCGGTAGATGTACTGAGAGATCTTGAAAAAGAAGGCGTTATAGGAAAGCTTCATGATTTCTTCTACACTACAGTAGGAAACGGAACATCAGTTGCAAGCTCTAAGCAATTTGCAGCTGCAATAGCAGAAGACCTTCTTGCTGCAAAAGTAGATGCTGTTATACTTACATCTACGTGAGGTACTTGTACTCGTTGCGGCGCAACGATGGTTAAAGAGATAGAAAGAGCTGGAATACCTGTGGTTCACATGTGTACAGTAGTACCTATATCTCTTACAGTTGGAGCAAACAGAATAATCCCAACTATAGCAATTCCTCACCCACTTGGAAACCCTGCACTTGATGCAAAAGAAGAAAAAGCACTTAGAAGAAAACTTGTTCTTAAAGCACTGAAAGCACTACAGACAGAAGTTCACGTTCAGACTGTGTTCGAAGACTAGTTAAAAAAATTAAATTTGATTAGATGGGCCAACAACAAGCCCATCTAATTTTTAATAATCAGAGCATAATGGAGGATTAAAAAATGTCTAAAGCTGTACTGAAAAATGCAAGCTATATACTAGTGCATACACCAGATATGATAGTAAACAATGGAACGACTTGTCAGGTTGAAATGAAGACAAATCCTGATTCAGAGTTTCTCAAAGTAGTAAAGAATAACGTTAGAAGCTACGAAGACGTAGTGGCATATCCGCCAAACCAGGCCTATATAGGAAATATTCACCCAGAAGAGCTTGATAACTATTCACAGCCATGGTTCAAGCACAAAATCGAAAACGCATCAAGATACGGAAAATACGGTGAAATACAGCCACAGGCAGAATTCATCGCTATGATGAAGATCTCTGATGCTTTTGACCTTGTAAAGCTTACAAAAGAGTTCACTGAGATGGTAGTTGAGAAGATAAAGGCAGACCCTATATTCACAGAGCAGGATCTTGCATGCTTCAAAACAGGAGAGGAATTCGAAGTGATCGACGCTCTTGTAAAAAATGAGCACTCAGAGCCGCTTGAGCACGAAGGAAAGCTTGTAGGATGCGTAAAGAGAGCGCATGACGTTGACCTTAACCTTACATCACATGTAATGTTTGAGAACCTTGTAGTTAAGGCTTCAGGAGTACTTGCTGCAAGACATCTAACAAAGAATGCAGGAATCTCTCCAGCTGAAATAGAATACGTTATAGAGTGTTCAGAAGAGGCATGCGGAGACATGAACCAGAGAGGTGGAGGAAACTTCGCTAAGGCCATAGCTGAGAGCTGTGGATATGTAAACGCTACAGGAGCCGATATGAGAGGCTTCTGCGCAGGACCAGCTCACTCTGTAATAGCCGCTGCAGCGCTTGTAAAAGCTGGAGTATACAAAAACGTAGTAGTAGTTGGCGGTGGAGCTACTGCAAAACTTGGAATGAACGCAAAAGACCATATAAAGAAAGAAGCACCTGTACTTGAAGACGTGCTTGGCGGATTTGCAATACTTGTTTCAGAAGATGACGGAGTATCACCATACCTTAACACTGACCTTGTAGGAAGACATACAGTAGGAACAGGATCATCACCACAGGCGGTAATCACTTCACTTATAACTATGCCGCTTGACAAGGGAAATCTTAAGAT
Source organism: Clostridia bacterium (assembly GCA_009929415.1). Lineage (GTDB taxonomy): Bacteria > Bacillota > Clostridia > Peptostreptococcales > Filifactoraceae > Proteocatella. Next base: position 2,741 of record SAAM01000041.1, read on the forward strand.
AACTGACATAGACAAATACTCTGTAGAAATGCAGAATCCTGATATAACAAAGCTTGCAGGAGCAGGAGACGTTCCGGAGGCGAACTACAAGATGATAGCTGCTCTTGGAGTAAAAAGAGGAGAGCTTGAGAAAGCTCAGCTTCTTGAATTCGGCAAGAAGCACGGTATGCCAGGATTTGCGCCTACACAGGGACACATTCCATCAGGAGTTCCATTCGTTGGATTCGCGATAGATGAAATGAAGGCTGGAAAGCTTGAAAAAGTAATGATAGTAGGAAAAGGATCATTATTCCTTGGAAGAATGACAAACCTGTTTGACGGAGTTTCATTTGTAATGGAAAACAACAAGGGAATAGAAGAAGAAGTAAAAGGCATAGATGAAGGAAAAATAAAACTTCTAATCGCGGATGCAATGAGAAAACTTGCTCAAAATCTTGCTGAATAGGAGGGCATGAGATGAACAATACAATCGCAAAGGTATTTGAAGAAATTGCAAGTGCCATTGAGAGCGGAAGCTTTGCTCCCAAAAAGAAAGTAGCTCTTACAACACTAGGAAGTGAACACGGAGAAGAAACACTTCTCGAAGGTGCAAAACTTGCAAAAAAACTTTATCCAAACATGGAGATAGTTTTAATAGGAAAGAAAAACGATACAGGATTCGAGACATATGAGACAGAGTGTCAGGATGATATGTATAAGATAATGGAAGAGAAGCTGGACTCAGGAGAAATAAGTGCATGCGTAACTATGCATTACAATTTCCCTATAGGAGTATCAACCGTTGGAAGAGTAATGACGCCATCTAAAGGAAAAGAGATGATAATCGCTACTACAACTGGAACAGCATCTCCGCACAGAATCGAAGCAATGGTAAAGAATGCCATCGGCGGAATAATAGCTGCAAAGGCAATCGGAATCGAAGAGCCAAAAGTTGGAATCCTAAACCTTGATGGAGCAAGAACAGTTGAAAAGGTTCTTAAGGAAATCAAGGAAAAAGGTTATAACATAAACTTCACAGAATCAAAGAGAAGCGACGGCGGTGTAGTAATGAGAGGAAACGATCTTCTTCTTGGAACACCGGATGTAATGGTAACAGACTCTCTTACAGGAAACGTTCTTATGAAGATGTTCTCATCATTCATGAGCGGTGGAGAGTATGAAGTAGCAGGATATGGATACGGCCCGGGAATCGGTGAAGGCTTTAACAGAAATATCCTTATAATATCAAGAGCATCAGGAGCACCGGTAATCGCCAATGCTCTTAAATATGCATTTGACATTTCAAACGGTGAGATCAACAAAATCGCTGAAAAAGAATATGCACAGCTTAAAAATGTAGGCTGGACTGACATAATCGCAAAAAATACAGCTAAAAAAGAAACAAAGGCTGAAAGCGATGAAGTAGTTGCTCCGGAAAAAGAAGTTGTAACAGGACAGATTTCAGGGGTAGACATCATGGAGCTCGAAGATGCAGTTCAGGCTCTCTGGAAGAACAAGGTATATGCAGAAAGTGGAATGGGCTGTACAGGACCAATAATACTTGTTGCAGAAGACAAGATTGAAAAAGCAAAAGAAATACTGAATGCACAAGGCTTTGCAACAGCATAAAAAAGTAAATCAGAAATAAATGTTGAGATCTATTCTCAACATTTATTTTTGCTCAGTTTTTAACATAAAGGGTTGTATTTAAGCTCTGCCTGTGATAAACTATATTGGTAATTTATGAGTTTTAGGGAGGTGTGCAAAGGTTGAGAACAGCATTATTAGTAATAGAAATAATAGTAAGTTTAGTATTGATAGCAACAGTATTATTACAGTCAGGAAACAGAGCGGGACTTGGAGTTATCAGCGGTGGAGCTGAGCAGCTTACAGGAAACAAAGCGAGAGGCGCAGACGTAATATTCAGAAAGATTACTGCAGGAGCTGCAGTTTTATTTATCGCAATTGCTGTTGTGCTTGTTGCGTTACAGTAATTAAATTTATATTCAGTTAACAAAGTTGTTTTTTTGGTATGCTTATGGCATGCCTGGTTAAGTTGTGCTTTCAGCACTTCGATAAAAATTAATTATATTCAGGGAGGTTTAAGTTAATATGGAAAATATTTTGATGCTGGCTCCTGTTTCAGGGGTACTGGCGCTTTTGTTTGCGCTTATGCTGACAAACAAAATCAACAAAGTTGATGTAGGAACTGAAAGAATGAAAGAAATTTCATCTTACATCCACGAGGGAGCGATGGCGTTCCTTACAAGAGAATACAAGGCACTTGTTGTATTCGTAGCGGCATTATTCGTAATACTTGCAATAGGAATCAACTTACTTACAGCGATATGTTTCCTTTTTGGAGCACTGTTTTCAACACTTGCAGGATTTTTTGGAATGCAGGTTGCTACAAAAGCTAACGTAAGAACAGCAAACGCTGCAAAAGAAGGTGGAATGAACCAGGCTCTTTCAGTAGCTTTCTCTGGTGGAGCAGTAATGGGAATGTGCGTTGTTGGACTTGGTATAATCGGAGTAGGAGTACTTTACATAGTACTTACTGGAATGGGAATTGACCCTTCAGAAGCTTCTTCTATACTGACTGGTTTCGGACTTGGAGCATCTTCGCTTGCACTTTTCGGTCGTGTTGGCGGTGGAATATACACAAAGGCTGCAGACGTTGGAGCAGACCTTGTTGGTAAGGTAGAAGCCGGCATACCGGAAGATGACCCAAGAAACCCTGCAGTTATAGCAGATAACGTTGGAGACAATGTTGGGGACGTTGCCGGTATGGGAGCAGACCTTTTTGAATCTTATGTTGGATCAATAATATCAGCAATCACGCTTGGAATAATAGCAACAAATCCAGCTGGAGAAGCTTACGGAGTTGTAGGAGCTATTTTCCCGCTTACAATATCAGCGATAGGAATAATCGCATCTATACTTGGATCATTCTTCGTTAAGGGCGATGAGAAATCAGATCCACAGAAAGCTCTTCATATGGGAACTTATGTATCAGGAGCGATAACAGTAATAGCTTCATTCATTCTTTCAAAAGCTATGCTTGGAAATACAACAGGCTTCTTTGCAATCCTTATAGGACTTGTTGTAGGTACACTTATAGGACACGTAACAGAGATTTATACATCTGGAGATCATAAGCATGTTCAGAAGATTGCTGATCAGGCAGAGACTGGACCTGCAACTACAATAATATCTGGTCTTGCTGTTGGTATGGAATCTACAGCAGTACCGATACTTCTTATATCAGTAGGAATACTTGGTGCCTTCTGGGCAGCGGGACTTTACGGAATAGCCCTTGCAGCGGTAGGAATGCTTGCTACAGCTGGTATGACAATAGCCGTTGACGCTTATGGCCCAATCGCTGACAATGCCGGTGGTATAGCGGAAATGTGTGATCTTCCGCCGGAAGTAAGAGAAATAACTGACAAGCTTGACTCAGTAGGTAACACTACAGCAGCAATCGGTAAAGGATTTGCAATAGGTTCTGCAGCGCTTACTTCACTTGCTCTGTTCGCATCATATACTGCAGTAACAGGACTTACTTCAATATCTATAACAAAACCTGCAGTAATAGTAGGAATGCTTATAGGTGGAATGCTTCCTTTCCTTTTCTCAGCTATCACTATGGAAGCTGTTGGAAAAGCTGCATTTGAAATGATCGAAGAAGTTAGAAGACAGTTCAGAACAATTCCTGGAATAATGGAAGGAACTGGAAAGCCGGATTACGCAAAATGTGTTGACATATCTACAGCAGCAGCTCTTAGAGAAATGGTAGTTCCTGGACTTCTTGCAGTACTTTCTCCAATAGCTACAGGTCTGCTTCTTGGTACAGAAGCTCTAGGTGGATTACTTGGAGGAGCGCTTGTTGCCGGAGTTCTTATGGCTATAATGATGTCGAATGCCGGTGGAGCATGGGATAATGCTAAGAAATACATCGAGCAGGGAGCACATGGCGGAAAAGGATCTGAGCCTCACAAAGCGGCGGTTGTTGGAGATACAGTTGGTGATCCTTTCAAGGATACATCTGGACCATCAATCAACATCCTTATAAAGCTTATGACAATAGTATCACTTGTATTTGCACCGCTGTTCGTACAGTATGGAGGAATACTTCTTTCATTACTGAAGCTTAGCTAATATATACTTGAAAGCAAACAGATACTGAAATAAATAATAAAAATAATAGAAATCCTGATTTGGAGCAACTGCTCTGAGTCAGGATTTTTTTATGTTCTGGATAAAAAAGTTATTGACATATGCCAATAAGGGAGTATAATGAAATTATAAATAGCATAAGCCACAAACAAAGGCTTCGCATTTACAAAAATAATAATTAAGAGGTAATTTCATGAGAGGAGTAAATTATGCCAAGAAGAGATGGAACAGGTCCAATGGGACAAGGAAGCATGACTGGAAGAAGAATGGGATTTTGTAACACAAATAATGTCGACAACCAGGATGCAGACATTGCAAGAGGCGCGGGAATGGGTACAGTAAGAGGCTCAGGAATGGGATTAGGCAGAGGAGCAGGAATGGGCAGAAGAGGCGGAGCTTGCAACAGTATGAGAAAAAGATGCTTCAGAGGATTTGGAAGAGGTATGTAACAAAGGGGTGATGCAGTGCCAAGACCGAGAAAGAATAAAAAAGTATGCTGCCTGCCTTTCAGTAATCTCTATGGACCTAAAGGAATCAAGTCTGAAGGCGATATCATTGTAATGACAGTAGAAGAGTATGAAAGCATACGCCTTATAGATCTAGAAGGCCTTACTCAGGAAGAATGCGCAGAGAGAATGCAGGTAGCCAGAGCTACAGTTCAGAGCATTTATAAAGATGCAAAATACAAGGTAGCAGAGTCTCTTGTAAATGGAAATACTCTCAAAATAGAGGGCGGAGATTACAAGCTCTATAATGAAGATGAGAGAACTTCCGGATGCTCAAGGTGCAGAAGAAGCAGATGCGGGCAAAATGGCAGTATAAAAACAATATAATATGATTAAGACAGGAGAGATATATGAAAATAGCAATACCGGTAGATACAAGCAACATGGAGAGCAGTGTATGCATTTCTTTTGGAAGATCACCATATTTTCTTGTATATGATACGGAAAATAAAGAGAGTGTATTTCTGGAAAATACTGCTGCACAAAGTCCAGGCGGGGCGGGAATAAAAGCTGCTCAGATAATAGTTGACAGCAATGCAGATGTACTTCTTACACCAAGATGTGGAGAAAACGCAGCGCTTGTTATAAATGAGGCAAAAATCAAGATTTACAAAACGTCAGGAACCTCAATAACTGAAAATCTTGAAGATTTTAATCAGGGGAAATTATCTTTACTTGAAGAGATACATGCTGGATTCCACGGACACGGAGGAAACTAATATGGATATAGCTGTACTGAGCGGCAAAGGCGGAACAGGAAAGACGCTGCTGTCAGTAAACCTTGCAGCGGCTGCTGAAAAATCAGTATATATCGATTGTGACGTAGAAGAGCCAAATGGATATCTTTTTTTCAAACCTGAAAATGTTGAGACTGACAAGGTTTCAGTAAAAATTCCATACGTTGACAAAGAACTCTGCACCGGATGCAGAAAATGCGTTGATTTCTGTAATTTCAATGCGCTTGCAATGACAGGCAGATATCCATTTGTATTTGAAGATGTATGTCATTCCTGTGGGGGATGCATAATTGTATGTCCCGAGGGGGCAATGTCTGAAAAAGACAAGGTTACAGGCGAGATACAAAGAGGCAGATCTGAAAATGTTGAAGTGGTGACTGGTATACTCAATACCGGAGAAGCTTCTGGTATCCCTATAATAAAGCAGATTCTGCCGGATAAAAGCAATAGTGAAGATCTCAATGTTATAGACTGCCCTCCGGGAAGTGCATGCATAGTCATGGAAAGCATAAAAGATGCTGATTACTGCATCCTGGTTGCAGAGCCGACGATATTTGGAAGACATAACCTGAAGATGGTTTATGATCTTGTAAAGCTTTTCGACAAGCCACATGGAGTAGTTCTGAACAAGTGCCTTGAAGGGCACAATCCTTCAGAACAGTTCTGCAAAGATAATGGAATAAAGATACTTGGAAAAATCCCATTTGACAGTGAAATCGGGATGATAAATTCAAACGCTGAGATACTTGTAAGAAAAGATATCCGTTACAGGGAGATGTTTTCGGATCTGCTCAAGGCTGTAAAGGAGGCTGTGCAAAATGAAACAACTGTTAATCCTTAGCGGAAAGGGCGGCACCGGAAAAACGACAGTTGCCGGAGCATTCATAAAGCTTCTGGATGCAAAAGCATATGCGGACTGTGACGTTGATGCTCCAAACCTCCATCTGATAATGAACGAGATGGATGAGCCGGCAAGAAAGGATTATTTTGGGCTTCCAAAAGCTGAGATAGATCAAAGCTCATGTATAGGATGCGATCTTTGCAGGCAGAACTGCAGATTTGATGCCATAAAGTTCAGTGGATCCTATCAGATCGATTATTATGCATGTGAAGGGTGTGGAGTATGCCAGATAGTGTGCCCTGTAAACGCAACAACATTAAAACCAGCAGTTGCAGGAGAGCTTATGCTCTATTCAAATTCTGACAGAGTGTTCTCCACAGCTCAGCTGAAGATGGGCAGTGGCACTTCGGGAATGCTTGTATCAGAAGTGAAAAAACAGATGATTAATGCCGATATCGATGCCGATGTAGCTATAATAGATGGATCGCCGGGGATAGGGTGTCCTGTAATTGCTTCAATCAGCGGCGTTGATATGGTTCTTATTGTTTCGGAGCCTTCGATATCTGGTATAAGTGATATGAAAAGAGTCATAAAGACGGCAGAATCTTTTCAGACAAAGGTTGCAGTATGTATAAACAAATACGATACAAATCATGAGAATACTAAGAAAATCGAAGAATTCTGCAAAGAGAACAAGATTACCTTTACAGGAAAGATACCATTTGACCCGGATGCGGTAAAGGCTATAAATAACGGCATGACAGTAATAGATACGGACTGTAAGGCTGGAGCAAGCGTAAGAGATGTATTTGATAACATTATGGAATTACTTAAATAATCGGAGGATAATATGATAAAGATAGCAGTAGCAAGTGAGAATGAAGCAGTAACAGAGCATTTTGGACATTGTATAAATTTTAATATATTCGAGACGGAAAATTATGAAATAATAAAGAAAGAATCCATTCCAAATCCAGGACACAAGCCGGGATTTCTTCCGAACTTCCTAAATGAGCTTGGAGTGAATGTAGTGATTTCGGGAGGAATGGGAGCAGGAGCTATAGAGATTTTCAATGAAAAGGGAATTGAAGTGATAGTTGGGGCAAGAGGCCACGCTAATGATGCAGTATCATCATATCTTCAGGGAGATCTCAAATCTACTGGTTCAGTATGCCATGATCATAATCACAGCAGCGAATGCGGAAATTAAGCAGACTATGGGGCATCAGTGCCCCTATTTTTTTACATAGCAAAGAAGGGAGGAATGAATATTGAAATGAAATATGTATACGGACCGGTACCCTCAAGGAGGCTGGGGCTTTCGCTGGGTATAAGCCCTATTCCAAAAAAGGCCTGCAATTATTCATGTGTATACTGTCAGCTGGGAAGGACTGACAAGATGACAAACACGCGTCAGCTGTTTTTCCCTGTAGAAGAGATCATCCGTGAATTCGATGCTTTTTTAAACAAGAATGTCAGCTTTGACGTGGTCACGATTGTCGGAGAAGGAGAACCCACTCTCTACCTGGGTCTTGGAAAGCTTATTTCAGAGATTAAACACAGGACTGAAAAGCCTGTGGCTGTGATAACAAATGGAGCGCTTCTATACGATCGGGATATGAGAGAAGAGCTCAAAGAGGCAGATATTGTACTTCCTACCCTTGATGCATACGATGAAGATACATTTAAGAAGATAAACAGGCCTCACGGGAGCATAAGCTATAAGAGCGTGATTCAGGGGCTTAAGGATTTTTCGAGGGAATATGAAGGCGAGCTGTGGGTAGAGATAATGCTTATCCAGGGAATGAATGATGACGATGCTTCTCTTGAAAAATTAAAGAAAATCCTCAAAGAGATAAGTTATGACAGAATCTATATCAACACTCCGGTAAGACCTCCTGCAGAATCAGATGTAAAGGCGATTGATAATGAGCGCATGAAATCAGCAGTTGAAATTTTGAATGGCATTTCAATAGAATTGCTTGAATCAGAGGGCTTTTACAGTGATACGGAGGATGATCTGGAAGCAGTAATAAGCATAATAAAGCGCCATCCTATGAACCAGCATGAAATAGAAGGATTTCTGGAATCCAGGAAATGCAGCGACATTCGAGGCATTATAGATAATCTGCGAGATGACCTGAGAATAAAGGTGATAAATTACAAAGGTTATGATACTTTCAGGCTGAAATAGGAGGTAATTTCATGGAAAAAAATGAAATGGTATTTTATCCTCAGGA
>SAAM01000375.1 GCA_009929415.1 Clostridia bacterium
AAAAGTATTATAAACACTCATAAACCGATTCATCCCACCGCCTTCACTCTCGTTAATACGAGCAAGGTAGTTTAGAGGAGGGGGAATTCTCGGTACATGGATTAAAACAGAAGGCTGCAGTTTCATTAATAGAAACTGCAGCCTTCTGCAATAACTAAGAGTATCATGTCCCCGTTCTTTCGAAACCGTCCCTGCATGATTCTTCAGTTCTTTAAATGTATTGTGACCCCTCTTGCATGGATTATATCATTTTGGCAAGAGAAAAGTCTCATTCATATGGCATATGACAATGACAGTTTTTGTCATGAATCGTGACAAATCTGTTGACTCTGATTCTCTAAGCTGATATCATATCACAAGAGAGGTGAACGTATTGAAATTTAATGAAAAACTTGATTTTCTGATGGATATAACAAGGACCACCAACAGCGCGCTCGGTCACAGGGTGAAGCTGGATCCTTCATATATAAGCCGCCTGCGAAGGGGCCAGAGAAATGCCGTAAAGGATGAAGGCATAATAAGGTCTATGGCGGAGTATTTTGCACGCAGATTCACAGCTGATTACCAGATGAAGGCACTGGCTGAAAGGCTTGAAAAGGGGACGGATCTGTCTGATGAGGGGGCGCGTTCTTTATACATAGCGAAATGGCTTGCAGATGAAAAAAGCCAGGAGATAAGAGCTATCGGGGGCTTTCTCGAAAGCCTGAACAGGATGGGCTCAGAGTTTTCTGTCGCTCCTTCTTCGCAAGGCAAAGCTGGCCAAATGGAGACCGAAAGAGATATTCCGGATGATGATATCTCTGTATATATCGGTCCTGAAGGAAAACGCAGAGCCGCGGTTATGTTCCTTCAGGAAGTAATTGAGCAGGATAATCCGAGGACGCTTCTGCTTTACAGTGATGAAGCTACGGACTGGATGACCCAGGATCAGCAATTCTCCGGTAGATGGGCTGAGCTCATGAAACAGGTGCTTGGCAAAGGCAACCGTGTGCGGATAATCCATACCGTAAGCAGGGATCTTGATGAGATGCTGAGGGCTACCCATCAGTGGATGCCGCTATATATGACCGGACTTATCGAGCCCTATTATTACCCGCGTAAGAGAGACGGTATCTTCAGGCAGACTCTTTTTGTGGCGCCTGGTGTCTCGGCGGTAATTTCCAGCTCTGTTGGCAGCTCTGTTGAAAGTGCTCCAAATCTTCTCGTGCGAAGAAAAGATGTCCTGGCTTCTTATGAAATCCAGTTCAACCAGTATCTTGCGCAGTGCAGGCCTCTGATGCAGATTCTGATGGACAGGGATCGTGACAGTCATCTGAATATGCTGGCCGGATTTGAGAGCCATGATGCGAATTCGCTTATAAGGAGTGAATCCCTGTCTTTTCTTACTATGCCTGAAAATATTTTTCTGAATATATCCGAGAGAGCAGGAGCCCCTGACAGCGCGCTTGCGAGATATCGCAGCCAGAGGACCGCTACATTTAAAGATAACCTGAGAACAAGCTTTTTTGGAGAGATAATCCCGGAATTTCCTCCCGAGGATGTAGCCGATGGAAAAGTGAAGGTGTCTTTTTCGGACATGATGTACGGACATCCTGTATATTATACTGCTGAGGAGTATATTCAGCATCTTGAGAACATCCTTCATCTTATGGATAAGTGCGAGAATTTTCACGTAAAGCTCGTAGGCGGCATATCTGATATAAATTACATGCTGTATGTCAAGGAGAATCATGGCGCCATTGTTTCCAAGACCTCTGCGCCTTATGTGGTGCTCTATGTAAATGAGACCAACATGACCGCAGCTTTCTGGGATTTCCTCAGCGACATGTCGGGCATCTCTGGATATACAGATTTTGACAGATCTGAGGAATCAGAGAGGCTAAGGAGGTATATAGATAGAATCAAAAAAGCAGCTTCCTATTAGGAATTCTGCTTTTTTGATGTGCTTATACTGATATTTCTACCATGAACTGCTCTACTAATTTGTGTACACTTTTATACGGGTTCATATTTTTAATATCTGTAAAGATAGTCTTTTAATCTGACTTATACCTGAATTACTCATACTTCGCACATGAATATTATTCTATGAACCTTGAAAATTCAATATTTGACATGAATCAACTATCTTAGATACACAAACCAAGACACTTTTTCG
>SAAM01000042.1 GCA_009929415.1 Clostridia bacterium
GGGATAACGTCTGCGATATCGGTGCCTGCGTATGCCGGCATTCCGGTTACTCACAGGGACTGCTGCTCTAGCGTACACATAATAACAGGGCACGCTAAGGCAGGAAAGAAGATAGACATAGATTACAGCTCCCTTGTAGCGCACAAAGGCACGCTCGTGTTCCTTATGGGGCTCACTGCGATAGAGGAGCTCATGAAGGGACTGATAGAAGCGGGGATGGACCCTCAGATGCCGGCAGCGACGGTTGAAAAAGGGACTTCCACAAATCAGAGGAAGGTGGTCTCCACGATATCCGAGCTCGCGTCAGAGGTAAGGCTGAGAAACATCCAGAGCCCGGCGATAACGATAGTAGGGACTGTATGCGCGCTCAGCGACAAGTTTGACTGGTTCACGAAAAAGCCGCTCCACGGAAGTACTATTGTCGTAACAAGGCCAAAGGACAGGATAGGCACGATCGCAGACAGGCTGAGAGATCAGGGCGCAGATGTCATAGAATACCCATGCATCGAGACTGCTGTCATAGAGGACAATCCAAGGCTTGAGAAGGCGATCGAAGATATCGGGAGCTACAGCTGGATGGTATTCACGAGCCCGGCGGGAGTGGAGAGCTTCTTTGAAAAGCTTTCGCAGATGAGGCTCGACATCAGGATATTTTTCGGCCTCAAGATAGCGGCGGTGGGTCGTGAGACTAAAAAAAGGCTCGAGGACAGAAACCTGCTCGTGGATTATATGCCTCAGACATATGATGCTCCGGCGCTTTCAGCAGGCCTGGCAGCGATCATGGAAAAAGAAGACAAAGTCCTGATACTCAGGGCGGACAAGGGCAGCGACGTGCTTCCAAAGACGCTCGAGCAGCACCAGATTGATTATGACGATGTCCATATATATGAGACGAGCTATGTATGCAACGAGTCGGAAACGGTCAGAGAAAAGCTGGATGCAGGAAAGATAAATTATGTAACATTCACGAGCGCCTCTACGGTAACGGGCTTCACGCAGTCCATGCTCAAAGACTGCCCGGATTATGATTTCACTAAGGTGAGCGCGATCTGCATAGGCGAGCAGACGGCGGCAGAAGCGAGAAAATATGACATGAGGATCCACGTTTCGAGAGAATCGACCATGGATTCGATGATAGAAGAGATAGAAATACTTCACAGGATAGAATCGAACATAGAAACAGGAAAATAGACAAACAGACAAATAGATAAAACAGAGGGAGAACAGACATGGAAATGATACAGAGAGCAAGAAGACTCAGAGAGACAGATGCGATAAGAAGAATGACAAGAGAGACGAGAGTTTCCCCAGACAGCCTTATACTGCCGTTCTTCATAAAGGAAGGAAAGGACATCAAGACGCCTATATCATCTATGGACGGCCATTTTCACTACAGCCCTGACAGGATACATGAGGCGGTAGAGGAAGCTATGGAGCATGGCGTGGACAAGTTCCTTCTTTTCGGTATACCTGAGGAAAAAGACCCGGTGGGAACTCAGGCATATCATGAGGAAGGCGTAGTGCAGCAGGGAATAAGGGCGATAAAGGAAAAATGTCCGGATGCCTACATCATAGCGGACACATGCATGTGCGAATACACTTCACACGGTCACTGCGGGATACTGTGCGGACATGACGTGGACAACGATGCATCACTTGAATACATCGCAAAGACAGCACTTTCACAGGTTCAGGCCGGGGCGGACATGGTTGCGCCTTCGGACATGATGGACGGAAGGGTAGCGGCTATAAGAAGGCTTCTTGATGAGAACGGATACAAGCATACGAGCATAATGAGCTATGCGGCAAAATATGCATCTTCATTCTACGGACCTTTCAGAGAGGCTGCAGGCTCTGCGCCAAGCTTTGGAAACAGGAAGCAGTACCAGATGGATTATCACAACAGGAGAGAGGCGCTCAAGGAATGCCATCAGGACATAAAGGAAGGCGCGGACATACTGATCATAAAGCCGGCGCTTTCATATCTTGACATAATAAGAGAAGTCAAGGACACTACGAATGTGCCGATAGCGGCGTACAACGTGAGCGGGGAGTTTGCGATGGTAAAGGCTGCAGCAAAGGCGGGTCTGATAGACGAGTACGGAGTTATGTGCGAGAGCGCGATAAGCATGTACAGAGCAGGAACTGACATACTGATAACATATTTTGCAAAGGAACTCGCAGATGCGATGAGAAGAGGAGATGTAGGCTAATGAAGGGAATACTGATACTTGGACACGGAAGCAAGGCGACAGAGACAGAAAAAACGCTTGAAAAGATAGTGGAGATGGTAAGAGAGGCAAATCCGGGCAAGATAATAGAGCATGCATTTCTTCAGCTGAGCGAGAAGACGCTTGAGAAGGGCCTCAGCAGCCTGCTTGAAAAGGGCGTGGATGACATAAAGGTGATACCATACTTCCTTTTTGCAGGGCTTCACATACAGGAAGACATCCCGGCTGAGATAGAGAAATTCCTTGAAGGAAAGGGCGACATAAAGGTGGAGATGGCGGACACTCTTGGGGCAGATCCAAGGCTGGCTGAGATAGTGAGCGAGAGAATCGCGCAGATATATTAATATGAAGACGGTAAGGATAACAGGCATCGGCATGGGCACCGAGGAGTTTCTCACAAAAGAGGCTTCTCAGGCGCTTGCGGAAGCCCGGGAGATAATCCTGACGGACACCCTGGCAAGGAGGCTGGATTTGAGTCTTGACAAGACTCTGAACCCAGATGCCGTGATCACGCTCTGCAAGGTATCTGAGGTGGCAACAAGGATAATCGAGAGCAGTGCAGATAACATTGCGGTGCCGGTTTCGGGCGACGTCGGATTCTTCAGCCTCTCGAGGACGGTGACAAAAGGCCTTCAGAAGCTGAAAGCGGAAGCACAGGCCTGCCGGTCTTCGGCGGTGGGAGCAGAAACCGGGCCTGGCGGCTATGACGCGCGCCATGACATAAAGCTTGAATATATAAATGGGATAAGCAGCATGGCGTACTTCTTCGCGAAGATCGGCAGTAGCTATGACGATGCAAAGATAGCGAGCGCCCACGGCAGGAGCACGAGCATGGTAGCGCTGACAAGCTACAACAAAAAGGTATTCGCGCTTACGGGCGGGGATCAGAAGGTGCACAGCATATGCAGAGAGCTTGCAGAAGCAGGCCTTGGATACGTTACCGTGACGGTCGGCGAAAATCTTGGCAGCGAGGATGAGAGACTTGTGTCCGGAAGCGCGGCCGAGATAGCGGAGATTGAATTTGAAAATCTCGCAGTCATGCTGATTGAAAACCCTCATGCGGCAGATTCATCCCAGATGCTCAGGGACAGCGACTTTGAGAGGGCGAAGGTGCCGATGACCAAGGAAGAAATCCGCTGGATATCTGTGGCAAAGCTCGGCATAAGGCCTTCGGACATGGTGTATGACATAGGTGCAGGCACCGGCTCGGTTACGATCGAGATGGCAAGAAAGGCCTGCGAGTCCAGGGTATATGCTATAGAGAGAAATCCCGAGGCCATAGAGCTAATCAGGAAGAACATGGCAGCAACCGGAAGCTATAATATAGAGCTATCTGAAGGCAGGGCGCCTGAGGGTATGGAGTCGTGGCCGGAGCCGGACAGGGTATTCATAGGCGGAAGCAGCGGCAATCTGAGGCAGATACTGGAGCTGATCATATCAAAGAGCACGAGGGGCTTCAGGCTGGTGATGAATACGGTGACGCTCGAGACGCTGACGGAGGCATTCGCGGTGCTCGGCGAGCTGGGATTTGAAAATGCTGAGTATCTCAGCATATCTGCGGCAAAATCGCAGAAGGTCGGAAGCTACAACATGATGATAGGCGCCAATCCCGTGTATATAATAACGGCAGATTATTGCGGCGCCGTGGGCGCAGGCAGCGCTGCCGGGAATGCTGCGGGAGGCAGCAGTGCAGCCGGGCATTAATAAGGAGAGGGAGCAACATATGAAGATAGATATAATAAAGCCGGATGAGATAGAGGCAAAGAGCTTTGAGATAATAAGCTCTATAATTGAGGAGAATTATCCGGATGCTGTGATAGCTCCGGAGCATGAGAGCATCGTAAAGAGAGTAATCCATACCTCTGCCGATTTTGAATATCTGGACAGCCTCGTGATATCTCCGGGCGCTGTGAGCAGGGCAAAAGAGGCGCTCAAAAATGGAGCAGTGATAGTGACTGACACCAATATGGCAAAGGCGGGCATAAACAAGACTCATCTCGCAAAGCTTGGTGGAGAGGTATGCTGCTACATCGCTGACGAGGATGTGGCAAAAGAGGCGAAGGAAAGAGGCGTGACGAGAGCAATAGTATCTATGGAGAAAGCAGTAAAGCTCGGACGTCCGCTGATATTCGCCATAGGAAATGCCCCTACCGCGCTCATCGTGCTCGACCAGATGATCAAGGAAGGAAGGCTAAAGCCGGAGCTCATAATCGGAGTGCCCGTGGGATTCGTGAACGTGGTGGAATCCAAGGAGCTCATAATGAAATCAGGAGCTGAATATATCGTGGCAAGAGGAAGAAAAGGCGGAAGCAACGTTGCGGCGGCAATCTGCAATGCGCTCATATATTCACTGGTTGAAAGAGAATAAAGGCAAGTTTGCCACATAAAAAACAGAAAATTTAATGCACTAAAACAAAAAATATGGTATTATGTATGTAACAACGGTGATAATACGCAAGGAAATATATATAATGCTACTTTTCAGCGATAATAGCAAACCACCCGAAAGGATGGGACGCAAAGCTAAAGGGCCTAAGTACTCAGTACAGGCAGCCAGCTACCGAAGGAGAAGTTTTTTTGTTGGGAAAAATTTTTCGGGTATTTTTCGGGAATATATTGTTGATAGTAGTCTACTGATTGAAAAACAGGAGAAAAAACTACTATGAGAAAATATTCTTATAACATAACTAAAAAAATAAGCTCGCTTGTCATGGCTTCAATGTTCATCTTATCGAGCACAGCAGTTTCTTTTGCAGACGTGAGAGATTCAAAGCTTGAGTATCTTAGACAGCTTAACACAGAATTCAGAAGAAACATCGACAGCGTGGATACTCTGGATTCCAATTCAGGAAGCAGATGGCAGATGCAGGTAGACGCAGACCTCGTGAAAGACAAAAAAGAAGCTACAAGATTCCTTCAGGGAGTATATTCAGTGGTTCCCTTCTTCAACTCCATGAGCATAAAGAGCTCAGGCGGAAACTATTCTATAAACCTTCAGAACATGAGCTCATATGATCACTCTGTAGTCGTAGACGTAGCAAAGCAGTGGACAGCGGAGATAATCAAGGACGGCATGACAGATACTCAGAAGCTCAGAGCGATACACGACAAGATAATAAATGAGACAGTATACGATGCATCTTCAGGAAACAATGCACATTCACCGGCAGGAGTAGCAGTAGACAACAGAGCGGTATGTGACGGATATTCAAGAATGTTCACGATAATGGCGACACTGGTTGAGATACCAGTCGTACAGGTTACCTCAAACGTGATGAACCATGCATTCAACCTTGTATATATAGATGGAGAATGGCTGCTCGTGGATGCGACATATGACGATCCTGTAACTTCAAACGGAACACAGGTTCTAAAGCATGATTACTTCCTCGTAGGACCGACAGATTCAAAGAAACACAAGTTTGATAGCGCGCAGAACGGACTTACGCTCGAAGACTATATAAAGATAGGAAACTACATCTACCAGGATGTAATATAAGAAAGCTCAGGTGATGTCATTCAGACGTCGCCTTTTTAATTCCGCAGACTTGTCTGAGTGCGCATCACCGTGATAGAAAAAATCTATAGTGACGATAGACGAATATTATAAACAGAGCCTGCCTCACAGAGCCGTTAATGTAGTAAAATAGTATGTATATGGATATTTGAAATGGAGAGGGTATAATGTACAGAGTAGGTATAGATATAGGTTCTACATCGGCAAAGGTAGTTGCCATGGACAGGGAAAACGAGATAGTATACAAGAAGGTGATGCCTACGGGGTGGAGCTCGCTCGAAACGGCTGAGATCATTCAGGATGACCTTGAGAAAAGCGGCATATCAAGCGGAGGCAGGACCGTCGTGGCTACAGGCTACGGCAGGATATCCGTTCCCTATGCTGACAGGACAGTGACGGAGATAACATGTCATGCGGCAGGCGCGGCATATTTTTTTGATACCAGAGAGGCTACCGTCATAGACATCGGGGGACAGGACACGAAGATAATAACCCTTAAGGATGGGAATGTAGCAGATTTCATAATGAACGACAAGTGCTCTGCGGGAACAGGGAGATTTCTCGAGATAATGGCAAACACGCTTGGAATGAAGCTGGATGAGATGTGCGAGCTCGCAAGAGAAGGAAGCGGAGTCAGTATAAGCTCGATGTGCACGGTTTTTGCTGAATCAGAGGTCATAAGCCTCATAGGGGCGGGAAGACCGAAGAAGGATATTGCCTTTGGGGTAGTAGATTCCATAGGAAACAAGGTCAAGTCTCTGTGCAGCAGGCATTCAACAGGCGCTGGAAAGGTATATCTCACGGGAGGGCTGTGCGAGAACAGCTACATGATAGAGATGCTGAGCAGAAAGCTCGAGGTAGAGGTGATCAGCAGCCCGATGGGAAGGTATGCAGGAGCCGCAGGAGCTGCAATAATGGCAGGAAAAAAAGCAAGAAGATAGTCAGAAGGATATAAGAATAATGATGAGAGTCGGCGAGCGTTCGCCGGCTTTTTCAATTCATGGAAAAATAAGTTCGCTGAACAGTGAAAATCGGTCCTTAAGACACGAAAAAAGTTGAAAAATGAAGGGAAAGATAGTATCATGGAGTGTAAGGTGTTAAAGTGAAGAAGGAGAAATGAAAATGGATAAAAGCAGGATTCTGCCACAGGATAAAAAGTACATATTTTTTGATCTGGACGGTACTCTCACAGACCCGTTTTACGGGATAACAAGGAGCGTTCAGTATGCGCTGAATCATTTCGGAGTCAAGGTCGATGACCTCAGGGAGCTGAGCAGGTTCATAGGGCCTCCGCTTACGGATTCATTCATGGAATACTACGGACTGAGCAAAGAACAGGCGGCAGAGGCAGTTGAAAAGTACAGGGAGAGATTCTCGGACACAGGCATATTTGAGAACGAGATATATGACGGGATTAAGGAGCTCCTTGGGGAACTGAAAAGCCAGGGAAGAGAGCTCTACATTGCGACCTCAAAACCTGAGGTATTTGCACAGAGGATAGCCGAGCATTTTGAAATAGAGGAGTATTTCACTCAGATCACAGGCAGCCTGCTTGACGGGACCAGGGTCGACAAGGCGGAGGTCATAGCCCACCTTATAGAGACCGCAGGAATAGGGGACAGAGAGCTTGTCATAATGACCGGGGACAGGATGCATGATATAGTAGGAGCGAGGAAAAATAAAATAGAGAGCATAGGGGTTTCATATGGCTATGGAGGCACGCAGGAGCTAGAAGTCGCGGGCGCTACCTATGTCACAGAGACTGTGGAGGGGCTAAGATCCATGCTTACAGGAAAGAGTCTGCAGCAGGGGTAGAAGCACAAAAATCATGAATCGGGAGAACGTATATGGAAAATAATTTGTGGATAGCAGGTTATTCAGCTCTTGTCACGGGGATAATCACTTTCATGGTACCAGGGACCGTGATGATGAAGCGCAGAGCAAGAAATGCCGTTGAAAAGGCCACGTACTACGATGATCTCTGCAGCATAAAGAACCATAAGGGCTTTATGAAGGATGCCGGGCAGCTGCTCAGGGACAGGACGGGGCAGATGGCATTCGCGTACATAGATATTGACAATTTCAGGATGATAAATTCCGTATACAGCTTCCAATATGGAAATGAAGTTCTCGTGAGGCTTTCGGAGGCCATAAGGGAGGTTTTCGGAGAAGACGCTCTCATAGGAAGGTTTTCGGGTGATGCCTTTGGAGTCCTGTGCCACTGCAGGAGCTGCGAGGACATAACAGGAAGGATACATGAGCTTCAGGCTAAAGTTAACCAGAAATGCCATGAGGGAAAGGACCTTGTGCTTGCATGCGGAATCCATTTCATAAGCGATGAGGAGTCGCAGCTCGACATCATATTCGACAAGGCCAACATCGCGAGGAGAAGCGTAAAGAACCTGAGCAACACGATATGCTCCGTATATGATGAGGATTACGGGAAAAAGCTCCATGAGGAGAACGTGCTGACCGAGGAGATAAAGGAAGCACTGAAAAAGAAGTCATTTGACGTATATTATCAGCCGAAGTTTGAGTTTGCCCAGAGAAAGATCGTGGCGAGCGAGGCTCTCATAAGATGGGAACACAAGGAGAAGGGATTCATAAGCCCGGCTACCTTTATTCCGGTCGCTGAAAAGACTCAGCTGATAGTAGAGATAGGAAGGTTCGTGTTTGACAGGGTATGCTCTGACATAAGAAGGTGGAGCGATGATGGTATGACGCTGCTTCCTGTTTCTGTAAATATATCAAGAATAGAGCTGCTTCAGGAAGGGCTCATGGATTTCATAAAGGCGACTGTGGAAAAGTACGGGGTAGATTACAGCCTCATAGAGATAGAGATCACTGAGACTGCGGCCGTGGCTGACTATGACAGGATAGAGGGGATCCTGAGAGAGATAAAGAGCCTGGGCATGAGCATATCTATAGATGATTTCGGGGCAGGGTATTCTTCGCTTGGATGCCTTAACAAGCTCCATGTGGACACGCTCAAGATAGACAGGTCGTTAATCACCGACCTCAGCTGTGAAAACAAGGGAAGAAAGATACTGCAGGGGATGATAGAGCTCTCAAAGAACCTCGAGCTCAAGACCATATGTGAGGGGATAGAGACGGAGGATCAGTTCAACACGCTTGAGATGTTCAACTGTGACTACGGGCAGGGATTTTTATTTGCGAGGCCAATGAAGGAAGCTGATTTCAGAAGAATGCTCATTAGCTGATTCTGATATCATCCGAAAGGGGATATTATGGGGAAAAGAACAAGACATATAAAAAGAGCATTTCTGGCGTACTGCATAATATGCAGCGTTCTCATACTTATAATTGCGGGCAGGGGAGCCCTGGAAAGGCCTCAAGGACCAGAGCCTGTGAGCCTGGACTATGGATGGACGGTAGTAACCGACTCTGATGCGGAGATATACAATACGACCATGCCGTACAATATAAGAAACAGAGATGCGCAGATCATAGAATTATATACAAAGATACCGCCCAATGATTTCAAGGTAGCAGCGGTGTCATTCAATGCATCACAGAAGAATGTCTGGGTATATTACGAAGGCAGGCAGATATACAGCTATGTATTTGACAGCGCGGACAAAAGACTGAAAAACGGAAGCGGTAAGGTAGTGTGCGTACTTCCTGAGCTGAGGCCTGAGGGCGTTCTCAAGATAAGGCTGGAGAAAAATGACGGTTCTGACGTCGGAACGCTTGGAGGAATAAAGCTGATAGACGGAGCCGTTAATGAGCGCAACTTCATTCCGCAGTACGGGCTCATGTTCATAATAGCGTCAGGGCTTTTTGTGACAGGTATCCTGATGATGATTGCCGGATTTGCCTACATGGGATTTGGGGTAAGGATGGCATCGCTTGTATACATGTCGCTTTTCATAATCTCATCGTCGATGTG
Organism: Clostridia bacterium; assembly: GCA_009929415.1. Lineage (GTDB taxonomy): Bacteria > Bacillota > Clostridia > Peptostreptococcales > Filifactoraceae > Proteocatella. Next base: position 9,659 of record SAAM01000042.1, read on the forward strand.
GATAATATGCAGCAGCAAGACAGGGCAGATGTTCATTGCGGACTGGGCGCTGATACATAATATTGAATACATAAGCATATATATAATGCCTGTGGGACTTTGGGGATTCATAGCTGAAAGCTGGAAGTCAGAGCTCACAAGGCGAAGGTATTTCCAGCATCTTATGGCTGGCTTTTTTGGAGCAGCCGTGACGCTCAAGCTGACAGGAATCGCAGATTTTTTCGAGCTGCTTCCGGTATTTCACGTCCTTGTGATGATAAACGTACCTTTTATACTCTATACCGCATACAGGGGATTCTTCAGCAAGGACCTCTCTCTGAAGATATTCTACACAGGGACCTTCGTTATGGCAGGGTTTGTGCTTTATGAGATTTCAATGTTCTACAGCTCGACGGTATATGACACTCTGGACAGCATACTTCCGCTTGGGTTTGCTGTAATGATAGCGTTCATGATAGCAAGCTTCGTGACGATGACAAGGGAAAAGGTTTCAAGGATATACGAAGACAGGATGTACAAAGAGATGGCATTCAAGGATGCGCTTACAGGAGCAGGCAACCGCACGAAGTTCGAAGCGGACATGGAGCGCTTCGAAATGCTCAAGCATGATTCTGACAGCTTCATACTCGTGGTTGCCGATGCGAACTGTCTCAAGAAAATAAATGACACTATGGGTCATATAATTGGTGATCTTGCTATAAAGACTATGGCAGATTCATTGAAGAGGGTATTTATAAATAATGAGGGGATATACCGCACAGGTGGAGATGAATTCTGCGTAGTGCTTTCTGACATGGATGTACAGGAGGTTGAGCAGCATCTCGAGAGGCTTGACGAGCTTCTTCTGTGCACCGACCTTGGATTTCCGGTCAGCATGGCTTACGGATTTGCAAGCTACGACAGGAAGGCTGACAGGCCAGTCATGGATATGTACAAAGAGGCGGATGAAAAGATGTATGCCATAAAATACAATTACAGGAAGATATCACAGATGTGATGACTGATTTAAAAATGAACAGGAGCGAAGGCTGTGCTTATGAAGAACAGGAAATTCTATTATCAACTGGCAGGGATGCTTGCCATAACAGTTTTTGCAGTTGGCTCTATATTCTATCTTACCTTTTTCAGGAGCTCCCTCATGAGCGAGGCGGAGATGCATCTGAACGAGATTACGATTCAGACTGCGGCAAGGATAGAGCAGAAGCTAAGCAGCAACATGGAACTTATGAATACTCTTGCTTATGAGGCCCGTGATTTTGACAGTCATGCAGAGGCGGAAAATATAGCCCGGCTGAAAGGCTGGACGGAAAAGAACATATTCACGGAGATAGCATTTGCCGATGAAAATGGAAAGGGATACAGCTCTGAGGGCGAAAAGATAAGCCTTGTGAGTTCGGAGCTGTATGACCAGATTTCCCGTACCGGATCAGGTATGAGTCCGGTAATAAGGGACTTCAGGGATAAATACAGTAACGTTATAATATTCTCTTCGCCTGTTATTGAAGATGGGAGATACGAAGGCATAATATACGGTGTTTTTGAAATCCAGA
>SAAM01000376.1 GCA_009929415.1 Clostridia bacterium
AACTTCTCTTTGTCGTCTGCTACATAGATGGAAGCATCAGTGTTTGAACCAAATTCATTATATGTTATCACTGCAGGTAACTCCCGTATGCCGGGTAGAATCTCCACAGACTTGCTTTCAGCATCTCAAAATGCGTTTTTGTAATCATATTCTCTCCACTCATCATGATTGAATAGGGGTTATCCTTACCCATAGCCGATACCCTATTTTGTAAATCGCGGTCTGCCTTCTTCAAACCTGTCCCTCTCTCTTTTCGTTTTGTCGATATACTTTAGCTTGCCTTCATGATACGTAAGAACTATCTGGAGTTCCCCATAGCCAAAGTCTCTTGATTCCTTTTCAATCCACTGCTGAAGCATTTCTCCGATCATCGAATAGACTCCTTTCGGCTTCTGTCCAAGATCTCGTGGATCTCAACTTCTGAGAACCGTACTGCACCTTGAATTTTCAGAAAAGGAATCCTCTTCTGGGATACCCAAACTCTGATTGTTTGATGAGCAAGTCCAAGATAATCGGCCAGCTCTTTGGTATTGAGCAATTTATCCAAGCAACACCTCCAAATCTTGAATCTATATCAATAATACTATAAATAAATCAACGTTCCAATCTTTTTGAGGTATTATATTTTCTTTTATTATATCAATTTATAAAGTTCAAAATCACTTACAATAACAAATAAAAACATACATAAACATATCTATTCATACGACAACATACAAACAAAAATCGCCCTCAGCCTAAACCAAGAGCGATGTATACGTAGTAAATTGGGTCTATTTCGCGATTAACATTTTCTGAACGCTACTGATTTCTTGGTAGTTTTCAAGTCTGAAGTGTGTATACCGTTCGGTCATGCTTTCTTGCCGGTGTCCGGTAATCATCCTCACCTTTGAATCGGCGATACCGGCTGAACGCAGGATGGTATTGGTGGTATGCCTCAGCGAGTGAAATACAATGTTTCTCTTCACTCTGTCCTCTTCACTAATTCCGATCATCGCCATAGCCCTGTAAAAGTTTTTCTCAATACAAGACTTGCTCAGAGGTGAAGATTTCCTAGCACCAAAAAAAACAATTTGCGTTGCGCCTGTGGTCTTGATCACCTCTTGGAGTACCTCATAAATGTATGGGGTAATGGGCAATTCTCTCATGCTTTTACATTTGGGTTCTTTGAGTCCGTAGCTCTGTTCCCATGCCGTATGCACCTGAATGTGGTCTGGGTGAATCTGTGATACTTGCAAGCCCCTTACTTCGCTGATTCTCAATCCTGTTGCAAGCGTCAGAAGGGTGATTGCATAAAACTTGTATTCTGGCCATATTCGGGGGTTCAGCAGTACTCTTACCTCGTCAAGGGAAAGTACTCCCCTCTCCTTTGAACCTCCACCAACAGGTTTAACAAACTGCGCTGGATTCACTGTGATGTATTCTTGCCTGCAAGCTTCTTCCAGCATGACTCGAAGGATTTGCAACCTTTGGTTGATAGTTCCCGCGGCAACTGTATGTAGACTTGCCAAATCTATCACCCAACAATCGATTTTCTTCGGGGATATGTCTCGAAGCCGGTACTTTCCCCAATAGGGTATTAAGTGGTTTTTGGTTATCGCTTCCCTGTTGTCCAAGAAACCTTGACTCACTGTCCGAAGCCTAGCCCTTCGCGCAACGGCATACAAACCATCAGTAGCCCAAAAGCCTTTCGCAAAGTCGGAGAAGGGCACATTGAGTCTTTCCTGTTCTAGGCGTAATTTCTCGTTGGCTTTATCTTCGATGTATTTCTGAGTCCAGAGAGCAGCTGAAGCCTTTGATGATTGACCTGTGGATACAACAGAGTCTGGTTCAGTCGGGTTGTCACTATGGATTTTAGCATAGTAGATGATCTTTTTCTTCTGAGTGGGTCGCTTGAAGAGGGAGAATTTTCCCTTCGGTCGCGCCATGTAGCACCTCCAAAAACCTCTTGCACCTTTTTTAAAGGTAACAATAAAGGTAACACTTGTGAGATATACATAGACGCCGATTATTGGTGGTCTTACTAAACCCTTGCAACGCAAGGGTTTAGTTGATGGGCGCGATTGGGTTTGAACCAACGACTTCTACCGTGTGAAGGTAGCACTCTCCCGCTGAGTTACGCGCCCGAGTTACTTTGACTATAATACGG
>SAAM01000377.1 GCA_009929415.1 Clostridia bacterium
AACCAGGTGCAATTGTATCTCAGCGCTGGCAACAATCAGATCCATATCCAAGCCCCATATCATATCCGCAGCTCGCTCCCCTTCGTGATACACCTTGCCAAATTTGCGGAAGAACTGCTTAAGGGTAGTCTTGCCGTTTCCTTCGCGAGGGATGGTCTGATCCGGAACTTCCAGGTAGTTGCAGATTCCCTCCTTATCATAGAGAAAAAGATCTTCGATCATCGCTCGTGAGGCTAAATCAATGACCTCCACGTTCTTTCCCTTCAACTTCCTCCGTAAGGTGAGCCAGTCACCTTCATAGAATTTTGTGATATCAGCAAGATGGGAGTCGGTGTCATAGCACAAAAAGACGGTCCATTTGATACCAGGATGTTTTTTCTTGCAAGAGTTGTTGAACCAATCGGCAGAATGAGCTACTTGAGTGATCGTCTTCATGGAATTCATGCGAATAATTACAGAATGAGATCCACAGCTCGACTCGGAGATGACTTCATTGACTACATCATCAAAGCTGACCGAGTACGAATATTCTGGGTGTTTTCCGCTGAATTGGCTTATCAATATCTCATAGAAAGTTTGTTCCGTATCTCCTTCGAAAATGAACGCAACACCGCTGGAATAGGTTTTCTTCATATTGGCTCAACCCTTGATGAAGTGCTTGAGGATGAGGCTGGACTTGGAATCGCCCGCCATCAAGTCAAACAGGTACTCTCCCACAGAGAGCCCAAGATCTTGGGATGTGCCGACTAAAGATTTTGCTTTGCTTTTGGCAATGTTCTGAAAGGAGGCCAGACCTGTCTCATCGGGGAGGCCGATATAGATTCTCTCCAATTTCAAGTATTGGACAAGATAGGGTGAATGGCTTGTGATGAGAAGGGAGATGTCGCCTAAGTGCTCGTTGAGAAGTTCCAGGGTCTGCTTCAAGAGTCTCGGATGGATGCTGGTCTCCAGTTCCTCAATGCCTATCAGATGGGTATCCGAGTTGCTGGAAAACAGTATGGTCATGATCCAGAACAGGCGCTTGGTCCCTGCTGACAACATGGTGATGTCCATAGGCTGGTTCATATGTTTGTTTGTCACAAAGATCTTTTGGATTTCATTTTTCCATTTGAATGGGGGGACTTCTTTATCGTTGCTTTGAAGCCCCTCTCCATTCTTCATGGAGAACATCTTGATCAATCCTTGAGGGGCATCGAATCTTGCCTTCACCACTTCCACATCGGTGATCTCAGGGAAGAGTGTTGTGATGGCTTCCTTGAACAAAGAAAATCTTTCTGGATTGGTTTCCTTGAGAGCGTTGAGCAGTTTAGGGATATCGTTGGTGTAAGAGAGAGGAATGCCCGGCTCATCCAGTTCGAATGGAACATCCTGATAGTGAGTATCCATATCCAGGGATGAGCATGTCTTGAACGAGAGATGCTTGATGCGATCGAGCACAAGAGTGTAAGCGATGTCATCGATGGAAGACAGGGTGTCGACCGCCAACTGATAATCACCAAGGGTGATGTTCCTGAAGGCGTTTGTGGATTTTGCTTTCCGGTAGTGGCCTTCATTTCGCTTCAGATACCTTGTATATTTGACACTCTCGCTTTCTCTCATTTCCAGCCATTCATCGGTAATCCGTTGGCCTGATGCATCATCTCGCATCCATATGAATGAGAAACCATACCGGACATATTGGTATTCCCCCAATGAAGGTTCATGGAACTCAACCTCAAAGAAGAACGGATCATCCGCGGAGTTCGGGTTCAATGGAATCCCTTTCTTCCAAGAAGTCATCTTCTTTCGGCTTTTCTCCCCGGCACTCAAGAACGTCAATGCAAAGTCAATTCCCTGGAGAAAATTGGATTTACCATAATTATTCGGTGAAACCAGCGCGGTTATGCGATCGACCTCGATTCTTGTCTGTTTCAGATTCTTGAATCCACCTATGGATATGCTTTTTATTTTCATTCTACAGTCTCACCTTCAAATATCGTTTTCAACCTATATATGTATTTTAATACCAAAAAGTAACAAAATCAAACAATTTATCAAACGAGATGCAGTAAATAGTTATACTCGTCTGATTTTATACTCAAAACGATTGAAGAAGAACAAGAGCTCAACTTCCTGGCCAACTATGACACCGCCAAACAGGCGGTTCGA
>SAAM01000378.1 GCA_009929415.1 Clostridia bacterium
AGCTACGCTTTTTTTATGAAATCCGAAAGATTAGTTGTTTAATGTTAATTGGATGATTTAAAAATCAATTTTAAATCATCATGAATAATTCAGGATAATATATGAAAATAAAAAGCGGTAACGGATGTTACATAATTAGTTTTAAATAACCCGGAGGTAGAGATGGCGATTTTTGGTAGAAAAAACAGAAATGACAGTATGAAGACTGATTCAAAGGATGACCTGAAAAAATTTGACAGCGAGCTCAGACATAAGTCGCAGTGCAACGAAAAAGTACTTGTTAAGGTAAATTCACTTCTCGAATACATGATTCAGATGGATTATGTAAGGGACATGATAAAGGACGTGAATCATCAGACGGAGTTACTTGAAGAAATTGCAGCAAGCGGACAGGAGCTCAGCGCGTCGACTGAGGAAATATCATCTTTTGTTCAGGAATCAAACAGGATGTCTTCTGACAGCTCAGAAAATGCACATAAGGCACTTGAAGATATAAATATAATGTTCACCGAGATTGGTGAAAACATGGCAAAGACTTCAAAGGCAAATGAAGCCATGAAATCCGTGAATTTAGAAGCTAAAAAAATCGTGGATATTGTCCAGATAATCGAAAGCGTTGCGGATCAGACCAATCTGCTTGCACTTAATGCTTCGATTGAGGCTGCAAGGGCTGGAGTACATGGAAAAGGATTTTCAGTGGTTGCCGGGGAGATAAAAAAGCTTGCTGAAAATACAAAAAGCCAGATAGAGTTTATTCAAAATGTCGTTTCAGATCTTACCAAAAAGATAGACAATGCGGCGGACATGCTTGAAGAGGTGACAAGAGATATAGAGTATGCAAAAGGTGCTGTATCAGGAACGACTGAGAACATAGGCGGGATCGTGAGCTCACTGGACGGCATAAATTCAAGCTTCATGGAGATAAACGCTGCCACAGAAGAACAGAGCTCTGCAACTGAGGAGATATCTGCTAATCTTATGGTTGTAAACGAAAAATCGCATGACGTGAGACGGGAAGTTGTAAGAACAGGAAAGGCGTTTTATGACATTTCCAACATGGTCGATGATATCAGACTTGAAGGAATAAACAACTCAGATCATATAGATCACAGGATTCAGATAGAGATATGCATATGTGACCACCTGATGTGGAGATGGAGAGTATACAACATGCTTCTCGGAAATGTAGAGCTGAGTGAGAGCGAGGTAGGCACTCACAAGACCTGCAGGCTGGGCAAGTGGGTTGAGAATCAGGACAAAAAAGACACGAGGCTGAACTCGCTGCTTTCGGAGCTCGAAAAGCCTCATGCCGAACTTCATGAACTTGCAAAGAAAGCTATAAGAGAATATCACAGCGGCAATATTGCTTCAGCTGAGGATTCTCTTGATAAAATGGATGTCTGTTCAAAACGCGTCATTGAGGTCCTTAAGAAGATAAAGGCAGTCTAATATGGCCAGTCAATTATTCCGCCAAAGTCATAGACCTGAGTGTAGCCCATGCTTATAAGCTCTGCTGCGGCCATCTGGCTGCGGTTTCCGCTTCGGCAGTATACGAGTATCTTCTGATCCTTGTCTTTGAGGACATCTTCTGCCCTGTCTCTTATTTCAGTGTTCGGAAGGAGTACGGCGCCTTCTATGTGTCCGGTGTCATATTCTTCCTGAGTCCTTACGTCGAGGATTGTGATGTCTTCCTCGTTGTCCATAATCTCCTTGGCTTCTTCGGGAGTGAGTTTTATATACTTTACAGCTTCAGTTTCCTCCGGAGCCTGCTCCTGTGATTCTGGCGTGTCAGGCTTGCTTTCATTAGAGCCGCATCCTGACAGCATGAACAGGGACAGCAGAGCTATGGAAATGATTATAATTATTTTTTTCATCGTAATCTCCTTTTTTCTTAAATAATCGATATTATTTGATTTATACCCAATTTCATGAAAGTATTTGGGTATAGAATAAATATATATGTTTGAAAGGAGGACTAAAATGTTTGAAAAAATTATAATTGCATCGGAACTGCCAAAGGATATGGAGGTCTTTATCAGATCTTTAGGTGACCTGAAAAAAATTGGTACAAAAGAATGCATTGTTTTGCAATGCATTGAACCTGATGATATGCTCAGTCAGCTCATACAGATGCTG
>SAAM01000379.1 GCA_009929415.1 Clostridia bacterium
AAGGGTTTGCCCTTTCAATTTCGATCGATGTTCCGGGGTTTACATCGTAAGCCTTACCGGAAGAGTGTGTTATCTTCATCCCTTACTACCTATTTTTTTAGATTTATCAATCGTATCTTTTACTTTTTGAAGCTGGCTATAAACCACCCGTGCATCGATCCCGTAATCCTTCAGGTACCGGAGCAGGTAAATAAGCTCGGCAAGAATTGGCCTCACGTCATTGTTTCCCGAAGGAATAGACGAATCAACCATTCCACCGGAAGCATACCCGGGCATCGAAGGCTCTTCCTGTTTTGACTGCCTTATTCCTTCCAGTGCACGTACATAGTTGAAGGATACAGGTTCGTTCATCTGCCATGCCGGTACAACATATTCACCTCTATGTACAACCCCGGCCACATCATATACTTCTCCAGCTCCGGTATAGCCTCCGGAAGAAAAACCAACAACCCTGGATCCTGTTTTACTTTCGGTAGGCGTAGAAGACGAAGATGTAGATGATGAATTTTTATAAGACCCTTTAACCTTTCCGCCTATGGCTGATTTAAGAGCCGAAAAAACCCCTTCAATCAAAGCCTGCATAATCATTCCTTTAGCAAACCCTGCAGCACCAAACGTAAGTACACTTTCAGGAGAAGCTAGAGAGAATCCCATTGCCTGAGCTGCAGCTATCTGAAGCATTTTCTTTAAAGAATCAAGAGCCAGGTTAATCATAAACACGCCCATATCTGCAAGTGCACTTTCATTTCCGGCTATATAATCGCCAAGCATAGAGCCCATTTCTCCGGCAAAAGAATTTAATGTTTCAGATCTTCTGTTGTATTCTGCGATCTGAGACTCAGTAAAAGATATTTCTTCTTTTTTTATTTGCTCCTGAATCTCAATCGTATCAAGACCATTCTTGCGTCTTACATCAGCTTCCTCTTTAAGATTTCGAATTCTTTTTTTATGTAGAGCTGATTCCCTGTTGAATATTTCATTTTCAGATACAAAAGAAAAACTCTTAAGAGATTCGATCGCGCTTTTTTCACGTTCATATTCTACCTCAAGTTCTGACTTCCTCTCCTTGAATTCTGATTCAAAAGCTTCTTTTGCCAGGCGTTTTTTTTCCTGATCAGCATTCCTGTTTATGTTAAGAATGTTTTTTTTGTGCTGAGACTCTAACAATTCAAGTGCTTTTTTCTGCTCATCCGTCATTGACTCAACTTCCATTCCAAACAGACCTACGGCTTGTAATCTCTCTTCGTATTCAGCTTTCTCCTTATCAAGCGGATTTGATTCAAGCAAAAGTTTTTGAATTGATTCCTTGTATTTAAGTTGAGAATCAATGACTTTATTTTGTTCGTCAACAATCATCTTATTTACATCCGCAACAAACTTTTTGTCTGAAACTTTATTTTTAAACTCTTCCATTACTTTAGCCCTTGCAGCATAGTGAGAAAGCTCTTCTTTTCGTAGTTCGGCGTTGTAAGCAGCTTCAGTCTGATTTGTGTCCATCTTAAATTTCTTAAGACGAACAAGCTCTTCAGCATGTTTATTATCAAGCAACTGCAACATAAGATCCATCTTTTCCTTCTGAGCTTTAATTTCAGCATCAGTCATTCCACGTCCCCCCGTATTTTTCGGGGCATTGCCAACTACTTCCACTTCGGGCAATGCGGTTGGTTCATCCGGGCGGGCGATGAAAGGAGATAGCTGATTCTTTACAGCTTTTATTTTACCTGCAGCCTTATATACTTCCTCTACGTAATCCTTTAACTGGTTAGCAAGATGGGAGGGTAGAGAAGATGAGTCGTTTCCAAAGTAATCCTTCCGGATGTTTGATATAACTCCCCGAAAAACAGATTCCAATTCAAAACCCTTGCTCACACCTACATCAACCTGCCGAACTATTTTTGAGATAATATCATCCACAACCGTTGCAGGCATTCCGTATAATTCGTCCTTAACATCCTGCAGCTGCTTTACTTTTCTACCAAGAGATTCCTCTTCTATCTTATCAACACTATCCTTTAGCGTACGCTGTGCTATATTTTCCTTCATAGCTTTTGTTGCATCGGTATACGCCTTCTCAATATCCTGCATTGTTGATTTTTCAGAAAGAAGATTAGGCAGGTATTCTCCGTACTTT
>SAAM01000380.1 GCA_009929415.1 Clostridia bacterium
GTCCTCAATTTTGCCATGGTGCGAGCTCGGTCGATCAAATCATGGCGCAGATCCGCTATGGAGAACACTGGAAACACCTTGTTGACATAATAGGTGTCCTGCTTCCTAGCATACAGCTGATATACGAGGCCTTCATTATCGGTGATATCTATGTCGGAATCATAATTCCTGTCGAAAATCTTTCCACTGCAACGGCAAACACCCTGTGAACACGGTACCTGGATATAAATGATTGTTTTACCTTCAAATTCATAATCAATCGGGTTGATGTAGAGTGGTGGATTTATTTTGTTCCTATTGTTTATTGCTGTCACAAAGTTCTTCTTCATCTGATCAACACGGTCTTTTTGCACTCCGATTATTTCACCATTGTCCTTCACCCCAAGAAAAATGTGGCCGCCCTCTCTATTGGAGAAGGAACAAACAGTATCATAGACATCCGAAGTGATTTCCATAGCGGATCTCTTGAACTCCACGTTTAAGCCCTCTCCCTGCTGTATTAAAGCCAGCAAACTATCCGGTAAAAGCATAATCTTATCCTTCGCCAGTCTTGGAAGTGCTCAGCACATATCGTTGTCCGGCTTATAATCGAATTCCAGATGATTACTATGGCAGTAGTGTTTGATAACGTTAAGTGTCATCTTGTTAGGCACCGTCCTCCTGTTTTCCCATCGGTTCACCGTCGCATAACTGACCTGCAGGTCTGCTGCGAGTTCCCGCTGGGAAATTCGCAGGGACGTACGCACATTGAGTATTGCTTCGGCAAAATCCACAGTATCCTTATTCATATTGCATATTATAACATATGTTACTCATTAAACGAAGTAATATTGAGCAAGTCGCTTCCTATCCAACTTCCACAATGAAACCTTCTCAAATTTCACATCAAGCGAGTCACACGAGTCCACTTAGGCAGATTCTAAGATACTCCCAGAACCGAGAAACTACTCATCCCATCATAGAACGAGGGAACAAATGGAACCTTGACTTCCTATATATGGATACGTGCGTGTACGCGCTCTCGTACCCTCTCTTCATCTTCTCATTCATCTCAGAGTCTCATAGGAGAAATTCTTGTCCCATCATTCCATAATCACCAAAAGCTGCATCCAGCATGGATATGTATCTGATACGGGATGGAACCAACTCTGGAACGAGTAGGGGACGAATCAATACTTGTTCCTTTTCGCCTCTACAATGGAGTCGAATCAGAGCAGAATTTCCATGTATGTCAGGATCTTAGACTTCACCCGAAGTCTTTGTGCATAATCCAAGAGACGCCCGATGTCCTTCTCCCGTGAGCCGGCATATATCCTCATCGCCTGGTTCACCATCTGGATATCCGCCTTGTGGCGCTTCCTGACCATATCACAGAGGGTACGCTCGATGTCAAATACCTTGATGGATTTGCCACTTGGTGTGGATACTGTCATGATCCCCAACGGATACGTCTCCCCGCTGGTTACTTTGGCCACAACACCTCGCTTGAGGACATTCCCCGGATTATAGCCAAAGGGAAACGTCATCGTATACCGTGATGGAGTGCAATCGGTCAAAGCATGAAGGTACAGTGCTGTCTCATGTGAAAAGATTCCCCTCGAGAACCGCCACTGGAGATTATACAGCTCATCTTCCCATGTCTCCGGGAGGGTGTATAGACCCCGCTCGACTCGGACAAGCAATCCACTGCGGACCATGGAGGTGAGGCACCGTCTTGGGATTCCAGCCTCGGTCAGTTGGGTGCTCGTGATGATCCCCTGCTGTGTTTCAGCCATGTAAAGGATTACTGCCTCGTCTTTGGTATTCTCCAAACCTTTCTGTACTTCCATGCTATGTATATTACATATTTTTAGCATACATGTACAATCAATTCTGTAAGCGCTTCCTGAATCCACCCCGAATCGAGAGAACTGAAAGTAAGAAGCATTTATTCTGTACAGAGCTCCTTCATCAGGTGACGGTCGTGATAGTCAATGCTTAAAACCCCCTATAGGCTTTTTTCCCCCTAAAAATCCCCTTAATGCGAAGTCTTGGATAAGACTGTCACGACCGTCACCTGCCATGCGGATGCAAGTCGATTTTGAGAAGTTTCCAAAAATCAAGAAGCAACCCATCCCATCAT
>SAAM01000043.1 GCA_009929415.1 Clostridia bacterium
GTCATTTCAGTTACAAGAAATGCAGACCTGAATATCAGCGAGGAAATTGAAGAAGATGACGGAGAAGATTACCGGCACTTCATGAAAAAGCTCCTGAAAAAAAGAGGAAGGCTGCTTCCTGTCAGGCTTGAGGTCATGGGAGCGCTATCTCCGGAGCAGGCCCGCTTCATGGCGAAAAAGCTGGATATAACAGAAAAACAGATTTTTCAGAGCGATATGCCTGTAAAGCTGGGCCACGTATTTGAACTGCCTGAAAAGCTGTCTTCAGAGAAAAAAATGCTGCTTTGCGACAGAGGGTTTGAATCTCAGTATCCCTCATGCTTCAGCAGGAATTTGAGGATAACGGATCAGATAAAAAAACGAGATGTGCTTCTGCATTATCCTTATGAGCAGATGGAGCCTTTTATAACACTCCTTAAAGAAAGCGCGTCAGATCCAAATGTGCTGAGCATAAAGATCACTGTCTACAGGCTGGCTCTCAGGTCAAGGATAGCAGAGCAGCTGTGCGAGGCTGCGGAAAATGGCAAGGAGGTCCATGTGCTCATGGAGCTCAAGGCAAGATTTGACGAGAAGAATAATATTGCCTGGGCGGAAAGACTTGAGGAATCAGGATGCAATGTTATATATGGCCTGGAAGATTTCAAGGTACATTCCAAGATATGCCTGATAACAAGAAATGACGGCGGGACTATAAACTATGTCACGCAGATAGGTACAGGAAATTACAATGAGAAGACGGCCACTCTTTATTCCGACTTCAGCCTTATGACAGCAGACCGCGAAACTGGAAAAGATGCAAACGAGTTTTTCAGAAACATGATGATATCAAATCTGTACGGCTCATACAACAGGCTGTGGGTAGCTCCGGATTCGCTCAAAAGAAACATAATAGATGCGATAGACAGCGAGATAGAAAAGGTTAAGTCAGGAAGCTCCGGCTATATCCTTATGAAGGCCAATTCCCTTACTGAGCGCAGTATAATCGACAAATTAAGCGAGGCATCATGTGCAGGAGTAGAAATTAATTTAATAATCAGAGGAATATGCTGTATATTACCGGGCATAGAGGGGTATACAGAGAATATAAGAGTATTCAGCCTGGTAGGACGTTTTCTTGAGCACCACAGGGTATACATGTTTGGTCAGAAAGATGAAAGAAAGATATATATATCTTCGGCAGATATTATGACCAGGAACCTTGCAAGGCGCGTAGAGATAGCGTGTCCGGTACTTGATCCTGAGCTTAAAAGCAGGATAGAGCACACGGCAGAGGTAATACTCTCAGACAATGTGAAGCTCAGGGAGCTTAAAAATGACGGAAATTATATAAGAGTCACAGCAGGTACAGAAAAGCGCATAAATGCCCAGGATATATTCATCGAAGAAGCAAAGGCCGGAGTAGTGGAGATTTTGGGTGAAGACACAGGGTTCAGAGAAGATCGTGGGATTAATGGTTTTTTCTCAAGGCTCAAGGCTATGTTTTCAGATAGGCAGAAGTCCTAACCTGAAAGTGACCGCCGCAAAAGCTGAGTTTGTTTGTTTGTCCTGCAGGACAAATTCAAATAAAATTTATTATTACTTAATACTATTAAAGAAAAGAGGTAAACAGAATGAAAGCGGATATAAAAAGAGAAGAAATGTTAGATGCGTTCATGCAGGCATTCATGGAGTTTGGCTTAGATAAATCATCAACAAAAAAACTGACATCAAAGGCAGGAGTGAACGAGGCGCTTCTTTACTATTATTTTTCTGATAAGAACGAGGCAATCGTAGCCTGCGTAAACAGACAGTACGAAAAAAACAGAAATGCAAGCTTTGATCTGATAAGAAAAAATCTTGCAGACCCGGAAAAAATGATGGACAAGCTGTTCACCTATACCAAAAAGACATCCGCTGAGCAGAGATTCATGATGGAAGTAATATCACATCCGGTATACTCAAAGAGCGTGCTTCCGCTTGTAAAAGAGATGAGCAGAAAGCTTGAGGCTGACATTGAGGAGTATGCGGAGCAACATGGAAAGGATGCAAAAAACATTACTATGCTGATCCATCTCGTATACAGCATACTGAATGATTACTGCCTCACAAAGAATGAAGAAGTATTCATGTCATCAAAGCAGTTTGTTACAGGGCAGCTTAAAGCTGCGATGGCATAAAAAAATAAAAAACTGAATTTTCGAGGCCCTGCCGGACAGCATAATATAGCTATCTGGCAGGGCTTTGTGTTATAATAATCAAAAACAGAAATACAAAAATCTTCACGTAAAGGAGATGCTTATGAAATATTTTGCAGGAATTGATCTGGGGGGAACAACCATAAAGGGCGGGATTGTCGACGCCGAAAACAGAATAATATGCTCAAAGAGCATCAGGACACTTCCGGAAAGAGGCTTTGAAGCCGTAGCTGAGGATATCGCAGTGCTTTTTGAGGAGCTTGTGAAGAGTAGCGGCCTGGAGATGGCGTCCATAGAATACCTTGGGGCAGGATCTCCGGGGGCGGTAGATGTAAAAATCGGAAAAGTATTTTTTTCGGGAAACCTGGGATGGGAAAATGCAGAGCTTGGCAAGTATCTGAAAAACAGGCTCGGTAAAGACGTGTATGTGGGAAATGATGCATCGTGTGCCGCACTTGGAGAATTTTTGTGCCTTGAGGATAAGAGCATTGATTCGATGGCCATGATGACAGTAGGGACGGGAGTCGGGTTTGGACTGATACTCGGAGGCCATATGTACAGCGGGGCTACATACGGGGGAGGAGAGTTTGGTCATACCACGCTTGTTTTCGCAGGAGAGCAGTGTACCTGTGGCAAGAAAGGCTGCATTGAGGCATATGCTTCATTTACGGCTCTAATAAGAGATGCCTTTAAACTGGCCGAAGACAATCCTGACGGCCGCATAGCGGAAATAATCAAAAGAGATGGGACGATTGACGGCAAGTCGATATTTGAAGCCGCTATCGCAGGATATCCTGACGCAAGGAAGCTGACTGAAACCTTTATCGAATATATCGGCGCGGGAGTCGTAAACATAATAAACATACTCGACCCGCAGATGATCGTAATAGGCGGAGGGATATCCAGATCATCGGATTATTTCCTTCCAAAGCTCATCGAATATGCGAGGGAAAATGCATTCTGCAGACAGGTAAAGCTCTGTGATATAAGAGTGGCCTCAAAGGGTAACGACGCAGGAATAATAGGTGCAGCGAGGCTTGGCGATTACATTTAAATTCAAGATAAGTCATTATTAGAAGAGGAGAATGGAAATGGAGAAAAAAATATCACTGGATCTTGGCAAGAGCCAGATAAATGAAGAGAGCATACTTAAGTTTCAGGAAAGAGCAGATCATATCCATGCGAAGCTTCACTCTGGAAAGGAAGCATATACGGGGTGGGTAGATTACGCTATGGAGCTCAGCGAAGATCTCATATCAGAGATAGAAGAAGTGGCAGCCGATGTAAGAAAGGAATGCACTGCATTCGTTATCCTGGGCATAGGAGGTTCATACCTTGGAGCGAGAGCCTGCATAGACATGCTTGGAAACACTTTTCACAATCAGGTGAAATCGGACATCCCAAAAATCTACTATGCAGGTCACAACATGAGCAGTGCCTACTATCTTGAGCTGCTTAAAGTGCTTGAAGGCGAAGATGTGACAGTCTGCGTCATCTCAAAATCCGGAACCACTATAGAGACAAGCGTTGCGTTTGCAATCTTCAAGGAATTCCTCAGAGAAAAATACGGCGAATCCTATGCAAAGAGGATAATCGCAATCACAGACAAAGAAAAAGGAATCCTAAGACCTGAGGCGCAGGAAGCCGGTTACAGAACGTTTGAAGTTCCTGATTCAGTCGGTGGAAGATACTCAGTGATAACCCCTGTGGGCCTTCTTCCCGTAGCGGTTGCAGGAGTGGATATAAGAGAACTTGTAAAAGGAAGCCGGGATGCATATGAGCTTTATAAAAATACAGATCTCAAGGAAAACGAGGCATACAGATACGGAGTAGCAAGATATCTGCTCAATGCAGAGTTGGGCAAGGATATCGAATGCTATGAGTTTTATGAGACAAAGCTGAAAAACCTTACGGAGTGGATGAAGCAGCTTTTTGGAGAGAGCGAAGGAAAGCAGGGACAGGGGCTCTTCCCGGTTACGGTAGAGATGACTACAGAGCTTCACTCCATGGGTCAGTACCTTCAGGAAGGACAGCAGATTTTTGCAGAGACGGTGCTTAATGTAGAAAACACCGGAGCGCATCTCGCTATACCTCAGGAACTCGGATATGACAGCTCATGGACCATGGAAAAGCTCAACAGAATAGTAACTGAAGGCGTAATCCAGGCGCACAGGGAAGAAAATGCGACTCCTACGATTGAGATAACAATCAAGGACCTTACGGCGCACACCTTTGGATTCATGGTTTATTTCTTTGAAAAAGCATGCGCTATGTGCTGCTACCTGAGAGACATAGACCCGTTTGATCAGCCTGGCGTGGAAAAATACAAGGCCAATGTAAAGCAGATAATAAAGAATGGATAAAGCCGGTATTTACAGAATAGAATTACCTAAGGGGAATAGGGCTCGTCGGTTCTGTCGGTCTCCATGGAGTGTGTGAAATAAGTCTATAAATTACAAAGAGAGCTTTCTATGATAAAAAAATATCATAGAAGGCTTTTTTATGGCAAAGAAAAATGTACACAAAGTTGGTCCGTTGAGCAACGGTAAAAAGATAATTGCCATGTATGCAAAAGGATTAACTACAAGGCAATTATCTGATAAATTGAAGATATTATGATTCTTTGTGCAGACGGACTTACAGGAATGAAAGAAGTTGTAGTAGCAGCATTTCCTCAGACAGAATATCAACGCGGCATAGTACATCAGGTTAGAAATACTTTGAAATATGTTGCCGGTAAAAATATTTGTTTGGCGACTCGACCAAAAACTCGTCCTTGAACGTTTCCTGACCTTTCAGGGCCTCCTGGGAGTTTAGTTATTGTATACAATAAAAACGTTTTAATTTGTATATATTTAGCTATAGGCTATGGGTTTAATGTATTGTTGATATTACAGAATAAGTCCTGATTTTTATACATATTAAATCGGTTGACTAATAAATTCACAAAATTAAAGCTATATGTTTATTTCTCTTTTAAGTAGTTATACAAAATGACTGTATCAACTTTAAAAACAATATCTTAAAACTAACTTGCTTTATTTTAAAAGTTATTATATAATTAAAATACAGATTTGTTAATTTTGTATCATTTTAAATTTAAAAACGAGGAAGATTATGATGAAAAGATTAATTGCTACAGTTATTATGTTTACTTTGGTTATGGGAAATTTAACAATATCATTAGCTTTACCAAACGAGGATCAAATCAACCAAGATTTGACTTAAAAGAATACGTACTATTAAAAATTGGAGAAAAAACAGTAGAATATGCATTAGATTATATTATTAATACTGGATATAGTAAAATTGTAGTTAAGAATGGTGTTAAATATTGCGTTGTTTATAGTGGAAATCCATGGGGAGCAAGTGAGGGGTCATATAGAGTGTATTCATAAATATTTTATTTTTTATGAAAGGATTAACTTTATTATGAAAGAATATTGGTATGAAATCAAAAAATATCGATTTTCAAAAATCGAAATTTTATTTGTTATAATTACTATTTTGTTACCAATTCCACTTCGAGAAGATATTGTTTTAACAGTTATATTTGTTATTTATATATTAAGTAAAGTTTTTTATTTGAAATCGAAAAAGAAAAAGAAAGAAATAGGGACATTCTTAAAAGATTAAAATATTAAAAGAGAAAAAGAGATATCTTCGGCCCCTGGAAAGAATAAATCTCATTATGATTTTGATAGTCCTAATTATTAAATCCAGGCAGGCTTGGTATTGGCTTTCTTTCGCAATTTTTGCAAAATAAGAGAGTGCCGCACACTGATCCATGAAGATTACGTGTGTAGCACTCTCTTTAATTTTAGGTAAATCGCCTTGCAATCGCACTTTATTCCTCGGTTTTTAATATTAAATTTTTTCATTGGTTTACGGCCTAGCCATAAGCAGGCTTAATTGAAGACATATCATTTCAGTCAAATGGAGTTTCGCATAATAATTTATTAATACTGTTATCAAATACAAAAATTAATGTTATAATAAAGGTGTAATTTAATAAGAACATTCTGGGGAGGATGTAAAATGATTAAAACTATAAATAAGAACCTGAATGTAATCGAGTCTATGCTCTATTTCTGGCAGGCAACCAAGGAAAAAGAAAAAGTAGGCGAGAATTATCTGGTTACACTCAGCGAGTATGATGAGATGAAACTGCTGTACAGCGATGATTTTGACGCGGAGTCAGTAAGAAAATCCCTGAGCGCGATTTCCAACAGGGAAATGCTCAACGGAGGGACACAGAAGGAGAGACAGTTCTGGAATAACAACATGTGGATGATGGAAGACATGGATTATATGAGAATGATGGTCGACCCTCTGAAAAAACTCAATCTGGACACTTTAATTGAAAGCATAAACAGCAAGAAGGACATAGCACAGGAAGAAATAGAAGTTGTATTCATCCCTGCGAACAAGGAAGAATACATAATAAAGGGCAACAAGCTCGTTATAAACTTCTTCAAGGTGACTCCTGATCTTATGGACGAAGAAAAAACAACTATAGAAGGCAAAAATCTGATTGAATATATTGAAGAGAAAATCCTCGAGAATTTTTAAAGATAATACAGTCTTCAGGATTCTGAACACATATTCTACTGATCATGAGGCCTTCAGACAAAAATGGAGGATATAATGGAAAAGTTAATAATAACAGCAGCGATATGCGGAGCAGAAGTTACAAAGGAACAAAACCCGGCAGTACCATACACAATCGAAGAAATCGTAAGAGAAGCTAAGAGTGCATCTGAAGCAGGAGCGGCAGTAATCCACCTTCACGTAAGAGAAGATGATGGAACCCCTACGCAGAGCAAGGACAGATATGAAGAAGCGATAGCAGCTATAAGAAAAGAGCTTCCAGAAATAATAATACTTCCAAGTACAGGTGGAGCTGTTGGAATGACTGCAAAAGAAAGACTGCAGCCAGTGTTTCTTAGCCCTGAGATTGCTACGCTTGACTGCGGAACATGCAACTTTGGCGGAGACGATGTCTTCACAAATACTGTAAACATGGTTAAGGAATTCGCTACGACTATGAAGGAGTACAAGGTAAAGCCTGAGTGTGAAGTTTTTGAAAAAGGAATGATAGACACTGCAATCGCAGTAGCCAACAAAGGCCTTATAGACTATCCGCTTCACTTCAACTTCGTGCTTGGAGTTAACGGAGCTATGACTGCAACTGCAAGAGACCTCGTATTCATGGTGGGATCTATTCCTCCAGGATCTACATGGGTTGCAACAGGAATAGGAAGAAATGAATTCACGCTTGCTGCCGTAGCAATAGCTATGGGAGGAAACGTAAGAGTTGGATTCGAAGACAACCTTTATGTAGAAAAGGGAGTTCTTGCAAAGAGCAATGGAGAGCTTGTTGAGAAGGTAGTAAGAATAGCTAAGGAACTTGGCCGTGATATAGCTACGCCTCAGGAAGCAAGAGAGATAATGGGACTTAACAGAAAATAGTTTGAGATTTCTGTGAGATAATCAGGGAGATCACTGCGTCATAGCATCAGATGCAGTGATTTTCTGATATATTATGCAAATAAGCAAAGATCCATCCGGGAAAAGGGAGGCAAATATGAATACGGAATTTAAGTATGAACTGCTTGAAGAAGATTTTATACAGTCTAATCTTGACTATGTCAAGATATCACCTAATTTTGCAAAACAGATGAGAATAATTAAATATGGGTTTGTAATCATTGTAGCACTTATGATAATGTTATTCATGAGGAGCCTTCAGGGCGTGGTTTTTGGACTCCTGCTTGCCGGTATTTACTCATTTGGATTCGACAAGTATTATAAATATTCTGTGAAAAAAAGAGTAAAAAAATCAATCGCCAGCGGAAACCTTCAGCTTAATGACACAGGCATGACCGCAGTGGTGAGCGATGCCGGAATAGTAATCAAAGGAAAAAAGGAAAAGACAAAATATACCTGGAAGGACATCCGTATTTTTGTAGAGAGCCCGAAGTACATATATCTGATTTCTGATCATGGAACAGCGGAAGTAATACCAAAAAGAGGGCAGGATGAGTCGCTCTTGAAGACTGCGCTTGCTGACAGGGCCAAAGCATCTCCAGAGACAGAATATAAAAGGATATCATAATAAATATGATATTTAAAAACTAAAATTAAGAGGATTTTTATGAAAGAGAATTATAAGATTAAAACAATACCTGAAATACCAGAAATAAATGACAGAAATCTGAGACTCATAAGATATACACAGAACATATATGACGGACTTAAGAAGTTTGTCAGGATTAACCCTGACAGCATGGAAATAGTTGATTTCAGGATAAAATCTCCTGTAGGGAATATCCCGGCAAGGATATATTATCCTGGCCGCACCAGAACTGACGGAAATCTACACAGCGCGCTCATGTTTCTTCATGGAGGCGGATTTGTAATGGGAAGCATAGGCACTCATGACGGCATATGTAAAAAGCTTGCCGAAAAAACAGGAAGAATTGTAGTTTCGGCTGCCTACAGACTGGCGCCAAAGCATATCTATCCTTCCGCGATAAGAGACAGCTACTGCGTTTACTATTATCTCTGCAAAAACTCAGAGGCGCTCAGGATAGACAGGTCGGACATAGCTATCGGAGGAACCAGTGCCGGCGGCAACATTGCCCTCGGAGTGATGGAGATGTGTCTTCGAAGAAAGAAAAGAGGCGTTATTCCTTCTGCGATAGTGCTTCAGTACCCGCTTACGGATATCGAATCCGTGCTCATGGGGGACTTCACAGAGTCCGCACTTGAAAATGCTGATGGAAGAACGCTTACGCTTGATGCCATGACAAGGATGCTCAGATATTATATACCGTACTTCGAGATAGAAGATGGAATAGAATCTCCGCACCTTCTTGGGAACCCTTATCTTTCTCCGGTAAAATCCGAGCTCATGTTCCAGTATCCAAGGGTAATAATGATATCAGCAGGCAAAGATATACTAAGAGATGACAACAGAAATTTTGCAGAAGCCATGGCCAGCAATGGAGTGGAATTTGAACATCATGAATACAAAAAGATGCTCCATGCGTTCATGTCTTTCGACTCAGGAGAGACTGAAATGGCATTTGATCAGATAGCAGAGTTTTTAGGATAGATACTGATAAAAAGAAAATAAACAGGCAAATATGAATCAGCCCCAATCAGACCTAAGCGTTGTCTGAATGGAGGCTGATTTTGAGATCTATATGTTTTTATTTCGAAACTGCATAAGGTACAACTTGTTGTAGATTCCCTTCTTTTGAAGGAGCTGTTCGTGAGTTCCTTCTTCCTCGATTCCGTTTTCCGTAAGCACTATTATCCTGTCGGCGCGCTTTATGGTGCTGAGCCTGTGTGCGATTATAAGAGTAGTCCTTCCCTTTGAAAGCTCGAAAAGAGCTGACTGCACAAGCTGCTCAGACTCATTGTCAAGCGCTGAAGTGGCTTCATCAAGTATCAGGATCTTTGGGTTTTTGAGGAATATCCTCGCTATTGCTATCCTCTGCTTCTGTCCGCCGGAAAGCTTTACTCCTCTTTCCCCGATATAGGTGTCAAATCCGTTTTCAAGCTTTTCTATGAATTCAAGGGCATTGGCCTTTTGTGCGGCTTCGTAGATCTCCTCATCTGAAGCATCGAGCTTTGCATATACTATATTGTCTCTTATGCTTCCGGCAAACATGACCACGTCCTGCTGCACGATCCCTATGCTCCCCCTTAGCGAAGCAAGCTTTATGTGGTTTATGTCGTTTCCGTCTATGGTTATGCTTCCGCTTTTCAGGTTGTAGAACCTTGGGATAAGATTAAGCAGGGTTGATTTTCCTGATCCTGAGGGACCTACTACGGCGAGCTGTTCTCCGGGCCTTACGGTAAGGGACAGGTCGTTTATGATGGTCTTGTAGTCTTCATAGGAGAACGATATGTGATCGAATACTATCTCGCCCTTTACCTCTGGGATATCTATGGCATCATCCTCGTCATCTATGTCAGGATGGATGTCCATTGTCTGACAGAATCTCTCAAAGCCGCTCATGCCTTTCTGGAATAGCTCGATGAGAGTGGCAAACCGCTTTATCGGCATAAGGAGTATGTTTACATAAAGAAGAAATCCTACCACGTCCCCATACTGGGCATTTCCCTGAGTGATAAGGTAGCCTCCGTATGCAAGAACGAGGAGGCTGATTATGTTCGAGATGAACTCGACTCCGGTGAAGTACTCGGCCATTATCTTGTATGATTCTTCCTTTGTTTCCTTGAAATACTGATTTCCTCTGGCGAATTTTTCGATTTCGTAGTCTTCGTTTGCGAAAGCCTTGACCACGCGGATTCCGGATATCGAATCGTCAATCTGAGCATTTACGTCGGCGATCTTCTCGCGCATCTTCCTGAAGGTACGCTTCATCTTAATGTTCTTTGATACGGTGAACCATATCAGTATCGGCACCGGCGCGAATGTAACGATCGCAAGCTCGGCATTCATTATGAACATCAGTATAAAGGATCCGATGATGGTTGTGAAGGTTATGAATATATCCTCCGGCGCATGGTGAGCAAACTCTGATATATCGTTCAGGTCATTTACTATCCTTGAGATAATCTTTCCCTTCTTCACATTGTCGAAGTAATTGAAAGAGAGTGTCTGTATATGGTTGAAGAGGTCGCGCCTCATGTCATGCTCGATTCTTGTTCCCATGACGTGGCCTACATAATGAACCAGGTAGTTGGTAAGGAACCTGATCATGTAAAGCACGAGAAGTATTACCAGAAGCCTGAAGAATTCTCCGATCCGGCTTTCGGGAAGCAGGGTATTTATGGCATAACTCGCGACCATTGGGAAGAACAGATCCATTATAGACATTATGAATGCCGAGCTGAAATCTATCATGAAAAGCTTCTTATGAGGT
>SAAM01000381.1 GCA_009929415.1 Clostridia bacterium
AAGTAAAGAAAATGTCATAATAAGCAAAAACAGAATATAAAGCAACTCACCGGGGGCCTTTGAAGAAAGGCACCTGGATTTTCAATTGGAGGACATTAATGAACAGAAAGAGGGTATTGGGACTGGCAGTGGCATTCGTTATGACGGCTACATCAGGGGCTTATGCAGCAGGATTCAAGGATGTAAAGGATTCCAACTGGGCATCGGAGTCTATAAACAGAATGTCAGAGAAGGGCTATGCAGGAGGATTTCCAGACGGGACCTTCAGGCCGGGAGCAAATATTTCAAGAGCAGAATTTGCAGCTATAATAAACAAGATAAACGGATTTACAGAGCAGGAACAGACAGGGTTCAGAGATTTGAGCAGCTCGCACTGGGCATACGCAGAGATCAGAGCAGCCGTAAAAGCAGGCTATGCAGGAGGATTTCCTGACGGAACCTTCAAGCCAAACCTTCCAGTTACAAGAGAGCAGGCAGCGGCAATACTTAACAACATATATAAATTCGAAAACAGCGCACAGAGCGTTACTATAAAAGACCTCAGCAAAGTATCACCTTGGGCGGCGGACTCAGTACTCAGAGTCGTAGCATCAGGAGCCATGGGCGGATATGAGGATGGGACTTTTTCGCCAAAAAAACCAGTTACGAGAGCGGAGTGCATAGTAATACTGGACAGGATAGTGCAAAATCAGGAAAAAAGTGAAGCAGAAGCTGAAATAAAGCCAGAAACTCAGCCAGCAGTTCCTCCGGCAGGGACGGTGCCATCATCAGGCGGTGGTGGTGGCGGTTCATCGTCAGGCGGTTCAGGTCAGCCATCTGAGCAGCAGGTAAAAGAAAGCCTGAGCCTTGTATCACAGAGACTTGATGGAGTGGTAAAAAATGACCTCACCACAGATCTGCAGAAAAATACGGCAGATAGAATATCCGATTCAGTGTCAAAATATATTGCGGACAGCAGCTACTCCATATCAGGTGATGTAGAGGATGCAAAATCGGCAATATCTCAGATGAGCAGCGATGAATACAAGGCATTCAAGAACGCCATAACATCAAACATACCTGCAAAAGATCTTGAGACACTCAACAAATACTTCGAGCTTAAAAAATAAGGGAATAGAATATAAAAATCACAACACAAAACACCGGAGGAAGAATGAACGAAGAAACCATAGAATTACGGGAGCTCCTCGAAATTCTGTTAAAAAGAAAGCTACTGATCATAATAATGACAGTGCTTTGTACCGTGGCGGGCGGGCTATACAGCGTATTCCTTATAACGCCAATGTACCAGTCGGAAACCACAATGATGGTAAACGGCGCAAAGAATATGACAGACATAGCTTCAAGCCTTGACATAGGGAGCATAAACCTCAGCCAGAAGCTTGTAGTGACATACGGGGAAATAGTAAAATCAAGAATAGTGCTTGAGCAGACAATAGACAGCCTCAAGCTGGATATGACATACGGGCAGCTTCTCAGAAAAACCACTGCTCAGCAGGTAGGCGGCACCGAAATCCTCAAGATAGCAGTTCAGGACGAAAATCCTGAGCAGGCCGCAGTTATAGCGAACAAGATATCAGACGTATTCGTAAAAGAAGTAATGCGTATACTCAAGGTAAACAACGTAGAGACCATAGACAAGGCAATCCCAATAGAAAAGCCGGTAAACGTAAAGACTGCGCTCAATACTGCAATTGCAATGATACTTGGGCTCATGATGGGCGTATTTATCGCATTCGTGCTCGAATACATGGATAACACAATAAAGACAGAAAATGATGTTCAGAAATATCTAGATCTGCCAGTCCTCGGGCTCATACCGGATCATGATATGGTTTTAAACGAATAGAGGGAGAAAACATGAAAGAACTCATACTCAGGAAACTACCCAAATCTCCCATCTCGGAGGCATACAGAGGAATAAGGACAAATCTTGAATTTGCAAACATAGACAGAAACTTCAGGACTATAATGGTAACAAGTGCCACAGTAGGAGAAGGCAAGACTACCACGCTCTGCAACGTAGCAGCGGCGATGGCAGACAATGGGAGCAGAGTGCTCATACTGGACGCTGACCTCAGAAAGCCCAGATTACACAAATTTTTCGATCTCAGCAATGC
>SAAM01000382.1 GCA_009929415.1 Clostridia bacterium
TCTTCCAGCAATGTGCTGGACAAAAAATATCTGGAGGCCGCCAACACCTTTGCTGAGGCGGCTTCCGGCCGTAATTGGACCATTGTATGCGGTGGGAGCCACAGAGGTCTTATGGGAATTATTATTGACAGGATGCTGGATCTCGGCGGTGATATAGAGGGTGTTATGCCCTCATTTATGAAGGAGATTGAGTTGGAACACCGCTCTCTTCAGAACCTTATTCTGGTTGATTCTATGGCAAGACGAAAGGAGTTGCTAAGAGAAAACACTCATGCTGTTGTTGCCTTTCCCGGAGGAATAGGTACCATTGAAGAGTTTATTGAGACATACACCCTAAAGAGATTGGGAATTTATGAGGGGTGTGTCGCTATTCTTAATCTTGATGGATTTTTTGATCCTATGCTTAAGATGTTTGAGCATCTTGTTAATGAGAAAATGCTTAACAGCAACTGGGGTGACTCACTTTTAATTGCTCAAAGTACGGAGGAGCTGGTTGAAATGCTGGAGTGCGCTGTTCCAAAGCGATTGCATCCTGCGCATTATGCTCCTGCCTAAACCTTATCTCAGATGGATATAAAAAGAATAAAAGAGGATATTATTGAAGAGTGGGGTGAATTCGAAAGAGTTCTTAAAGAGACTCTTGTGAGCAGCTCTGATCTTCTTAATACTATAAATTCCTACTTATTAGAGAATAATGGGAAACAGGTCAGGCCTCTGCTCTCGATTCTTGCTGCAAGGGCACTGGGTAAGCCAAACAGACTTACTGTTTCTTGTGCTGTTGTCTCAGAAATGATTCATACAGCCACTCTGCTTCATGACGATGTGGCAGACGATTCCCAATACCGGAGAGGTAAGGAGACTGTTCAATCCAGATTTAATCCAGCGGCATCAGTCCTTACAGGGGATTACTGGCTGGCAAAAGCACTCTCTCTTATTGTAAATGAAAAAGATATGGGTGTAATGGGATATTTTACCAAAGCAGTTCAGGAACTGGCTGAAGGTGAAATATTTCAAATGCAAAAGGCCTCTTCGCTCGATACAACTGAGGAGGATTATTACAAAATTATTGGCCAGAAGACATCAAGTCTTTTCGTAGCTGCTGTGGAGAGTGCCGTCTCTACGATGAATCCCGGAAAAAATGTGGTGGAGAGTATGGGCAGGTTCGCATATCATCTTGGGCTGGCTTTTCAGATCAAGGATGATATTTTTGACTATGCGCCTCAGATGGACACAGGGAAACCTGCAGGTGGTGATATAATGGAAAAAAAGTTAACTCTTCCGCTTATTGCAGCACTTAAAAGGGCTGAGTCCTCAGAGCGGGAGGAGATGTTAAAAGCAGTAATGGATGCTTATCCGGAGGATAATACCCTTGCTCTGAAAGCTTATAACTTAGTTGAAAAATACGAAGGGAAAATTGTTGCTCAGAGAGCTCTTGAGGAGCACTGTTCAATAGCAATAGAGTCTCTGGATGTTCTTCCGGACAATATTTACAAATTACATTTGATCTCCTTGACAAAATATATGGGAAGCAGAGAGAGGTAGGTTCAGCTATTCAGAGCAGAAAAGTTCTTTGTAGGCGATGTCAAGCTGTGTCCAAAACTCCTCTCCAAAGGCAAAAATAAGGGGTTCCCGTAAAAACAGATATACGGGAATCCCCTCTTTTTTCCCTTTCTTAAATGCATCTGTGCATATGTGCCATTTGTGCAAGTTCAGAGCGGTCATTCCATTTGACAATTTTGATACCCTTATAGGGTAAAGCCAGCAGGATATTGGCTTTCTGAATATTGTCATTTTTTTATTCCACGCCACCTCAATGCCGCAGAAGCAATTATCTGAACTATCAAAGAGTGTGTAGGCACACTCCTCTCCGTTAATAAGCGGGGTTACAAGATCCCCGTCAGAATCCAGGACAAAGGGACCCTGCTCCTCAATTGAGCGAATCCCCTCGTCTCTGAGTTCGGTTTTAAATTTATCATATTCACCCTTTAAGAGAGAGCACTCCTCTTTTTCAAGAGGTGCTCCGCTATCGCCAATTATACAGCATACGCCGTGACAAATGGGGTAGTCGCAAGCAAATTTCTCGGTCAGTATTTCAGAAGAAACGAGGCA
>SAAM01000044.1 GCA_009929415.1 Clostridia bacterium
GTTTCCGTTTGCATGCACGAAGTCGAACCTGAATATGTACATGAGCCCGAAGATTATGAATGTGCCTGTGCCGGGACCGAAGAAGCCGTCATAGAAGCCGAGCGCGAAGGCAAGCAGCATTCCGGCTGCGGCGCTTTTTCTGGTCGCTCCGCTGTACTGATTGACTTTTCCGAGAGATTTGGAGAATATGGTGTAGATGCCTACGAAAAGTATGAGCACCATGACCACAGGTCCGAGAAAGCTCTGGTCTATGAGAAGCACCGACTTTACTCCAAGTACGGCTCCGATGAAGGACATCGGGATCATGAACTTTATGAGCGAAAAGTCTATCTTGCGGTCTTTTGCAAATTTTGCAGTTGCAAAGAGAGATCCCCATGAGGAGGAGAACTTGTTGGTTCCCAGAGCCATGTGGGGAGGAAATCCTGCAATCAAATAAGCGGGAAGGCTTATGAGCCCCCCGCCACCAGCGATTGCGTCTATGAATGCAGCTGCGAAGCATGCCGCTATTAGAAATATCATACTGGCCATTTTCTGATCCTCTTGTTTATACTTTTATGAACTGTTCTACGTCGATCACGAATATCGTTGCTCCTCCGACTGTAACTTCGAGAGGAAGCCCTATATGGGAGCCTGCGTTGAAGAATTCGGATATAGGAGATGCCACGAGCTCGCTTCTGGTCTTGCAGATGTTCGTAATTACATCGAGGGCATTCTGCAGACGCTCATCCTCTACTCCTATGAGAAGCGTTGAGTTTTCTGACTTGAGAAACCCTCCGCTTGTTGAAAGCTTAGTTACCCTGAAGTCGTTTTCTATAAGGGAAATCCTGAGCTTGTGGACGTCATCGTTGTGTACTATGGCAATTATCAGTTTTGACATATGTGAACCCTCCTTTGGATGTTGTAATTTTCTATATATTCTAATTATAACACAAAATTTGAATTTCTAATCAAAAATTTTCGAAATGCTTAGTAGCTGTCCAGAAAGCTCTCCATCTTATCGTTGCGCTGCCATGCGATGCAGGCGTCGAGATTTATGTTCTGCGCGGACTTGAAAATCGACTTTTCAACATTGGGGTTGGTCTTCTTCATCTGTTCTATGAGATCCTTGATCTCGTATCTCGTGGTTGCTATCTTTCCTGCCGCAACTGCGCAGCCGCAGTTCATGGCGAGTATCCCGTTGTTCTTCGTGTATCTCTTTATGGCATCTTCTCTTACGTAATAAAGCGGCCTGATTATTTCCATCTTTGAGAAGTTCGTGGACTTGAGCTTTGGCATCATGGTCTTGAAGCTTCCGGCGTAAAGCATGTTCATCATTATGGTCTCGATTACGTCATCGTAGTGGTGGCCGAGAGCCATCTTGTTGCAGCCGAGCTCCTCGGCCTTGTTGTAGAGTGCGCCTCTTCTCATCTTTGCGCACATGTAGCACGGATTGTCGCCGGCTACTTTTTCTGCGACTTCAAATATATTAGTGTCGAACATATTCACTGGAATCTCGAGATGCTCGCAGTTTTTGAGAAGCTGGTTTTTGTTTACGTCATAGAACCCCGGGTTCATGGCAATGAACTCAAGCTCAAAAGGTATTTCGGTATGCCTGTGGAGCTCCTGGAACAGCTTTGCCATTATGAGGCTGTCCTTGCCTCCGGAGATCGTAACTGCTATGCGGTCGTTTTCCTGTATCATCTGGAAGTCTCTTATGGCTCTCATGAATGGAGACCAGAGGTGCTTCCTGTATTTTTTTATTATGCTGCGCTCTATTTCCTTTATATCCTTGAGTTCGCACTCAGGGATCATGAGCTCGCAGCCTTTTCCTGATAATATCATTTCTTTCCTCAATTCATCCTAAAATTAATTTTTACCTGCTGTATCATTATAGCAAATTTGCCACCCGTTTTCCAC
The DNA here is from genome assembly GCA_009929415.1 of Clostridia bacterium. Taxonomy (GTDB): domain Bacteria; phylum Bacillota; class Clostridia; order Peptostreptococcales; family Filifactoraceae; genus Proteocatella. Next base: position 1,897 of record SAAM01000044.1, read on the forward strand.
AAATTTTATGTCACAGTTGCCATTTTTGTTATATAATATTATATTAGGGATGTTATGTAAAAAATAGAGTATTTTTAGGAGAATAAAATGAAATTAATTCACAAATTCAGACAAAACGGGTATAATTTTCTGCTTGACGTAAACTCAGGCTCCATTCATCTTGTGGATGATATTGCATATGATGTGCTGGATCATTATGAGTCAGGCATTGAAAGCGCGCTTGAGAAGCTCAGCAGCGATTACTCTGCAGATGATATAAGTACTGCGTTCGAGGAGCTCAGGGAGCTTGAGGAAGCAGGCGTGCTTTATACGGATGATATTTTTCCAAGCACGGATACCTTCCTTTCAAGAAAGCCTGTAGTAAAGGCTATGTGCCTTCACATGGCTCATGACTGCAATCTCAAGTGCAGGTACTGCTTTGCAGGCCAGGGAGATTTCAACGGTCCAAAGGGACTTATGAGCCTTGAGGTAGGAAAGAAGGCGCTTGACTATCTGATAGCTAATTCCGGAAGCAGGAGAAATCTTGAGGTGGACTTTTTCGGAGGAGAGCCTCTTCTGAATTTTGAAGTCGTAAAGCAGCTCGTCGATTATGGAAACCAGGAAGCACAGAAGCACAACAAGCTCTTCAGGTTCACCATAACTACAAACGGAGTGCTCCTTGACGATGAGAAGATTGAATATATAAACGCCAACATGCACAATGTAGTGCTCAGCCTTGACGGAAGAAAAGAAATCAATGACAATATGAGACTTACGCTCAATGACAAGGGCAGCTATGACGTTATAGTACCAAAATTCCAGAAGCTCGTGAGCGAGAGGCCAAAGGACAAGTTCTACTATATAAGGGGAACCTTCACAAGGCACAGCATGGATTTTGGAAAAGATGTGCTCCACTTCAGGGATCTCGGATTTGAGCTTACTTCCATGGAGCCGGTTGTGGATCACAATGAGAATGAGTATGCGCTCACGCCAGAGGATATAGAGAAGGTAAATGCTGAGTATGAGAGATTTGCGAAGGATTATCTTGAGATAAGAAAGACGGACAGGGATTTCAAGTTCTTCCACTACATGATAGATCTGAGCGGAGGCCCATGCGCCATAAAGAGGATATCGGGCTGCGGAGCGGGACTCGAGTATCTTGCGATAACTCCGGACGGCGACATATATCCATGCCACCAGTTCGTGGGAAATGAGGATTTCAGGATGGGCAGCCTTTTTGACGAGAAGATAAGCTTCCCGGCTGAGATAACGGATCAGTTCCACGGATGCAATGTTGAGACGAAGGACGACTGCAAGGGCTGCTGGGCCAAGTTCTACTGTTCAGGAGGATGTCATGCCAATGCATACAACTTCAACGGAACCGTGATGAAGCCTTATTCACAGGGCTGTGAGATGCAGAAGAAAAGGATAGAATGCGCTATAATGGTAGAGGCGGCACTCAAGCTTGAAGAGCTTGAACAAATGGATAATGAAAATTAATTTTATATTATTTGCATGGAATGCAGCCTGCATTCTGGAGGAGGCGTCGTGGTCAGCAAGATAAGGAAGAATTCAAACTGGATTGTTCTGGCACTGATAGTGATAATCATATATAAAGGGGTAGAGAATTATCATTGGATATTTGAAAATATAAATCTGCTCGTGAGCATACTCATACCGTTTTTCTGGGGATTTGCGATCGCATATATACTAAATCCGCTGATGGTTAAGCTTGAGACAAGGCTCAAGATGAAACGATTATTTTCGATGATGATATGCTATCTGGTATTCTTTGGCGTGATCACCCTTTTTATAATGATCGTCACTCCTATAATACTGAAGAACCTTTTTGACATAATCGAAAAGCTGCCTGACTATATAAAGGGGCTGCAGATATGGTTCAACGAAACTCTCCTCAGGCTTTCCCTTGTAGAAAGGCTGAATCTCCAGGAATATATACAGTCAAATATAGCGGAGATTTCGACCATGCTCCTTGAGTTCATGAATCTCACGATAAACGGACTCCTCGTGAGGGTTATAGGAATAACCTCAGGGCTGCTGAAGTTCATAGTAGGCATAATTGTATCGATCTATATCCTGATTGAGAAAGAGAAATTTGGCGTTGCGATGAACAAGTTCATACTTGCCATGTCCGGAGAAAAGAGATATGACAAGGTCATGAATTTCTTCAGCCTTTGCAATCAGGTGTTTTCAAATTTCATAATCGGAAAGTCTATAGACTCCTTCATAATAGGACTCATATGCTTTGCGGGTATGAAGCTTCTGGGAGCTCCTTATGCAACGCTTCTGAGCGTGATTGTAGGAGTGACCAACATGATTCCTTATTTTGGGCCATTCATAGGAGCTATACCTGCGATACTGATAACACTGTTCATCAGTCCGATAAAGGCGCTGTGGGTAACTATCTTCATACTGGTGCTTCAGCAGGTCGATGGAAATATAATCGGACCTAAGATCCTTGGAGACAAGGTGGGGATATCGCCCTTCTATATAATCCTGTCCATACTGATAGGCGGCGGATTCTTTGGGATGCTCGGGATGCTCTTTGCTGTGCCTACATTCAAGATAGTCAGCATACTGCTTGGCAGATATCTGGATGCAAGGATAGAGAAACAACGCGCACTTGATATTGTTTCAGGAGAATGACAGGAAACAAGAAAATGTGTAAAAATCATTTTAATATTAATAATAATATGATATACTAAATAACTGTAGGTAATAATTAAAGTGCATCAAAACGGAAAGATTTTAGATAAGAATATTCGAATTTGAAAGGAATGAAATTCGTGGCATATATAGTTGTGAAGGAGAGCAAGCCTCTCAAGGGGACGGTAAGAGTAAGCGGCGCAAAGAATGCCGTGCTTCCTATAATTGCAGCGACGCTTCTGGTGGATGGAGTGTCTGTTATAAAGAGCGTGCCTAATCTGAGGGACGTGAATGTTATGTCCGATCTTCTAAGATACCTGGGCGCTAAGGTACAGTATGACGGAGAAACGCTTGTAGTGGATGCTACAGAGATAAAGGAAACCGAGGCGCCGTATAATCTTGTGAACAAGATGAGGGCATCATTTCTGGTAATGGGATCGCTGCTTGCCAGATTCAACACTGCAAAGATTTCGATGCCTGGAGGCTGCGCTATAGGAACAAGACCTATAGACCTTCACTTAAAGGGCTTCAAGGCCATGGGCGCTGAGATAATATCTGATCACGGATATATCGAAGCCGCTGCACAGAAGCTGTCAGGAAGCAAGATATACCTGGACTTTCCTTCTGTAGGAGCTACAGAGAACATCATGATGGCAGCCGTACTGGCTGAGGGCACTACTACCATAGAGAATGCGGCGGAGGAGCCTGAGATAGTAGACCTTGCCAACTTCCTCAACAAGATGGGAGCAAAGGTAAGAGGCGCAGGAACCAACACCATAAAGATAACCGGAGTTGAAAAGCTTGAAGCTGTTGAGCATACGGTGATTCCGGACAGGATAGAGGCGGGCACATACATGGTTGCCGCAGCCATGACCAAGGGTGACATTTTTGTAGATAATGTAATAATAGACCACATAAAACCGGTAGTTGCAAAGCTGATCGAGGTAGGATGCACCGTAGAGGAGCATGAGAACGGCGTAAGGGTAATCGGGGCACAGGAGATAATGCCTACGAACATAAAGACGCTTCCTCATCCGGGATTCCCGACTGACATGCAGTCCCAGTTCATGGCCATGCTGTGCCTGGCAAAGGGAAAATCGACTATTACTGAAACTGTGTTCGAGAACAGGTTCATGAATGTTCCTGAGCTCATCAGGATGGGCGCGAACATAGAGATAAACGGCAAGTCTGCAATCGTAGAGGGAAGAGACAGGCTCACTGGCTCCGAGGTAATGGCCACGGACCTGAGAGCGGGAGCTGCCCTTGTAATAAGCGGACTCGTTGCTGAAGGTGAAACTATTGTAAAGAATATATATCACATAGAAAGAGGATATGTGGACCTTGTAGGTAAACTATCCATGCTTGGCGCGGAGATTTACAAAGTTGAAGAAAGTATTTAATTTTAAAAATGAAAGATTATTTAGGAGGTAAATAATGGCACCTGAAATAGGTATTGATTTAGGAACCGCATCGGTACTGGTATATGTAAAGAACAAAGGTATTGTTCTTAACGAGCCATCTGTAGTAGCGATAGATACTACTACCGGAAACGTGCTGGCAGTAGGCGAAGAGGCAAGGATGATGCTTGGAAGGACTCCAGGTAGCATAGTTGCCATAAGACCGCTGAGAGAGGGAGTTATCTCTGATTATCAGGTTACTGAAAAAATGCTCAAATACTTTATCGATAAGATAACAGGGGGCGTGAGCATGTTCAAGTTCTTCAAGCCGAAGATAATGGTATGCGTGCCTTCAGGAGTTACTGAGGTTGAGAAGAGAGCGGTAATAGATGCTACGATGGAAGCGGGAGCGAGAGAAGTATTCCTTATTGAGGAGCCTATCGCTGCGGCAATCGGAGCTGGAATAGAGATTTCAAAGCCAAACGGATGCATGGTCGTAGATGTCGGCGGCGGAACTACTGACATAGCGGTTATATCTCTTGGCGGAATAGTTGAGAGCACATCGATAAAGGTAGCGGGAGATACTTTTGACGAAGCGATAATAAGATACATGAGAAAGAACCACTCAATGCTGATCGGAGAAAGAACTGCAGAGGAGATCAAGAAGACGATAGGAACTGCATATCCGAGAGAAGAAGAGGTTTTCATGGAAATAAGAGGAAGAAACCTCGTTACAGGACTTCCTGAACTCAGAGAGATAAGCTCAACTGAGATGCTTTCTGCACTCAAGGAGTGCGTTGTTCAGATAGCTGATGCCGTGCATTCAGTTCTTGAAAAGACGCCGCCTGAGCTTTCTGCAGACATAAGCGACAAGGGAATACTCATGACAGGCGGAGGATCTCTGCTATGGGGACTTGACAAGCTTATACAGAAGAGGACTGGAATCGAGGCATACGTTGCCGAAGATACAGTATCATGTGTAGCAAGAGGAACGGGAGAAGCCCTTAACTCGCTCAAATACATGAGCCAGAACTCATACAAGAAGAAATACTAGGATATAGATACAGGGGGAAAGGCAGAGAAATCTGTCTTTTTCTGTAATTTTGCATGACAGGAGAACTATGTTCGGATATATAAGAACAAACAAGATGGAGCTGAAACACAGGGAGATACTTACCTACAAGGGGTATTACTGCGGAATATGCATGACCCTCAAAAAGGAATATGGAAACCTGAGCAGGCTCTCTCTGAATTTTGATACTACCTTCCTGCAGATACTTCTGACATCTCTTTATGAGCCAGATGACCATGGAGAGATGAAGAGATGCATATCTCACCCTCACAAAAAGGAAGCAGTCATAACCAATGAAATATCGAGTTACTGCAGCGCCATGAACATCATACTGACATATTACAAGCTTAAGGATGATGTAAATGATGACGGCTCGGCAAAGGCGAGAGTGATGATGTCCATGCTTGGCAATGCGTTTGAGAAAGCCAGGAATAAATATCCTGAGAAGGAAAAGGCCGTAAGAGAAAACCTTGAGGAGCTCTCGAGACTTGAAAAAAGTGGAAGCAGCGATATCCAGGAAATGGCAGATATATTCGGCTATATAATGGCAGAGCTGTTTGACTATCGAAAGGATGTATTCAGCACTGGCATGTACCAGGCTGGATTCTATACGGGCAAATATATATATATACTTGATGCGTTTGAGGATCTTGAAGAGGACATGAAAAAAGGAAGCTATAATCCGTTTTCTGAAAGGGCGGCGGATGAGAGCCTTAAAGAAGAGACAAAGCAGCAGCTGTTCTTCCTGCTTTCATGCCTGAGCGAAGAGCTTGACAGGCTCCCGCTCCTGAAGAACAAAGGCATAATTGATAACATAGTCTATTCTGGAATAGTCCAGAGACTTAACAAAGCAATGAATGAAACTTGTAATGAGGAGGACATTTTTGATGGAAATCAGAGATCCATATGAGGTGCTTGGAGTACCCAGAACAGCATCGAAGGACGAAGTAAAGAAGGCCTACAGGGAGCTTGCGAAGAAATATCATCCGGACGTGCATTCGGACAATCCGCTTGCTGATCTTGCCGAAGAGAAATTCAAGGAAGTTCAGTCAGCGTATGACATGATAATGAACGATCAGGAATCAAGGGCAGGCTTTAATACGAGAGGCTCTGGAAATCAGAATTCTGGAGGATACAGTCAGGGAGCAGGTTCAGGGGCAAATGGCGGAGGCTACAATTACGTAAACATAAGGACTCTCATTGCAAGAAACGATCTGAGAAGAGCAAGGCAGTCGCTTGACTCCATATCTCTCAAGAATGCGGAGTGGTATTTCCTTTCCGGACTCGTATACAGCAGATTTGGAAATCTCGGGCTTGCGCTCAAGGATATGGCTATGGCAGTAGAGATGGATCCGGGAAATGTGGAATACGTCAATGCCTACTATGCGCTCCAGAATCAGGGACAGAGATATCAGAGCACCTACAGGCAGTATAACTCGGGAGACGGATGCGGAAACCTCTGCTGTCAGATATGGTGTATGGATTCATGCTGTGAATGCGTGGGGTGTGATCTGATATCATGTTTGTAAGAAGAGACAGAAATACCAGGAGCTCGGATATAGCATTTATGGGAATGATGCTCGCAATAAATCAGATACTGCTTTATTTTGCGGGCATCACATCCTTCAATGAGACTATCTTCATGGGTCTCGCAAGCGTGATCATCGGGATAGTCATCATCGAAAAGGGAGAAAAGAACGGCATCGTCTTTTATATATCCTCAGCCATGATGGCGGCCGTTATAATGCCCAACAAGCTCAATGCGCTCGGGTACATATTCCTGCTGGGACTGTATACGATAGTAAAGTATTATATAGAAAAATCAGGAGACCTGAAGAAGGAGCTCATTACGAAGGCAGTCTACTTCGTCATAATATCTCTTGCAGCAGCCATTGCAGGAAGCCAGCTGATATATCAGGGCGCTCCGGCGATTATGATCCCTGTGATAATAGCTGTCATGGCAGTTTATGACTATGCGGCTACAGTGATGCTCACGACATACAGGAATCGCTTTGGAAAGAATATGAAGAGATAGGCAGGGCATATGCTCTGCCATTATTTTTATCTATATCATTCATCATGAAATTTAATCAAAATCCACCTTGTATGTGACTGTCAAAAGATATAGAATTAAAAGGTATATCAAAAAAATCAACCTACAGGAGGAAATAATGAGTAAAGAGGTAAAAAATACTGAGATGAAGAAATATCTCAAGATACTTACGCTGATAGTGGCATTGGCACTGGTGGGAGCATATTTTGCAGTACCGTCATTCAATTCAAAGATCAATGAAATAATTAAGATATTCGATCCGCAGGGAGACGCTGCGAGGGAGTTCATAAAGAGCTATGGAGTATATGCAATGGCGGTATCATTCGCGCTTATGATGTTCCAGTCTGTAATGGCTCCGCTTCCTGCATTTATACTTACATTTGCAAATGCTGCGCTTTTCGGATGGAAGGTCGGTGCGGTGCTGTCATGGAGCAGTGCGATGGCAGGGGCAGCTCTGTGCTTTTACATCTCAAAGATACTGGGAAGGGACATAGCTACAAAATTCGCGCCAAAGGCTGCACTTGAGAGCGTGGATGTATTCTTTGACAGATATGGAAAATATGCGATAGTGGTTTGCAGGCTTCTGCCTTTCGTATCCTTTGACATAGTGAGCTATGCTGCGGGACTTACTTCCATGAGATTCGTGCCGTTCTTCATAGCAACGGGCATAGGCCAGCTTCCTGCTACAATAGTATATTCATACGTTGGCGGCATGCTTACTGGAGGAGCGCAGAAATTCGTTTCAGGGCTGTTCATACTGTTTGGAGTGAGCATACTTGGATTCATGATAAAGAAGATACTTGATGACAGGAAAAGAAAGAGAGTTTAGAATTGAAAGAAAGATTCAGGCGTTATAAGAATCAGCTGGTGGTTGAGACTCATCAGCTGCTGAGCTTCAGCCCGGTGTTTGCAAAAAGGACTGGACACAGGAAATCCAGCTCCGACAGCGTGTTTTTTCCGGGGTGTTCCCTTATGAGCCTTGGCAGCGATGCGGTGATGGAGCTCTACGGGATCCTCAGGAAGACGGATCCGGAAATGGAGCTCTCCGGATTCTGCTGCGCAAAGCCTTCGAGGCATATATGGAAAGGCGCTAAATTTGAGGGACGCATAGATAAGATAAGAAGAAATCACTGCGGCACTATATACACTGCTTGCCCGAACTGCTTCAAGACTCTTGGAGATCAGGGGATGAACGTGGTTTCGATATGGCCTCTGATAGACAAGCATTTTCCGCCTGACATGAAGGATATATACGGCGGCGAGGAGATGATGGTTCATGATCCATGCACGGCCAGAAAGAATGTTTCCGACCATGATGCTGTAAGAAGCATAATGAATAAGCTGGGCATAAATATACTTGAATTTGAAAACAGCCGTGAAAATACTCTGTGCTGCGGTAAGATAAACATGACGATGGCTCTCGAGCCTGAAAAGGGGATGAAGATCCTTGAGAAGAGGGTTTCGCAGTGCAGCTCTCCAAAGGTCGTCAGCTACTGCGCCTCTTGCGTTCATTCCTTTGGAATGGGCGGATGTGACGGAATATACGTATCTGAGCTTTTTATTCAAAAAAAGAAGAAGCCTTCATGGGCAAACCGGATAAGGTTTGTCATGAAACTTCCTCTTCTTCAGGATTGAGGTATTTCTTTTTTATGAGTATTCCGGATAGGGTCACAATGACTGCAAGGACAGCGGCGGCAAGGAAATACTTCCAGCTGTCTGCTCCTGCGGTAAGCCCGGCGGCGCCTATCGTAAAGAATGATACCCCGGGGAACATGAATACGAATGTGTAAACAGTGTATTCCCAGAAGCCTATGTCGGTTATCCCATATGCAAAATTCTGCAGGTTGTATGGGAAAAGCGGAACCATCCTCGTTATCATGAGGATTA
>SAAM01000383.1 GCA_009929415.1 Clostridia bacterium
TTTATGGATTATCTTATTTTGTTTCTGGAGGGTATCATAACATTTGTATCTCCCTGCATACTTCCTATGATTCCGATCTATATAACATATTTCATGGGTGATCAGGATGCCGCAAATCAGGAATCGGGTCTTACTCTCAGAAATCCGGCACTTAAAAACTCAATCGGATTCGTGCTTGGATTCACTACGGTATTCGTGTTGCTTGGAGCCGCTGCAGGAAGCATAGGACGGTTCGTGTTCACTCACGGCCAGATGTTCAACATAATTACCGGAGTTGTAATGGTATTGTTCGGCCTCAACTATATTGATGTGATTAATATAAAATTCCTGAAGAGAACTCACAAGATTGATTACAGAGCGGGCTCTTTCAAGTTCAGCAAATCTGTGCTGTTTGGAATGGTATTCTCAATCGGATGGTCTCCATGCGTAGGAGCGTTTCTGGGCTCGGCTCTTATGATAGCCGCAAACAGCCAGACGATGCTCAAAGGCTCACTTATGCTTTTTGTGTACAGCCTTGGCCTTGGAGTCCCATTCATACTTTCGTCGCTTCTCATAAACAGCCTGAAATCTACTTTTGATTTTATAAAGAGAAACTACAGAATAATAAACAATATATCCGGGATATTCCTTATTTTAGTCGGGATAATGATGATGACGGGGATCTTTACAAAACTGATCGTGTTCTTTTCATGATAGTTCCGGTTTCCATTATTTTAGAGAAAGGTGAAATTTATGAAAAATAGCAAGCTGCCGGTTATAATCCTGGCTATCGTGATTTTGTTTGGCGGGTCATTTTATGCGTACAACACTCTCAGCACCAGAGAGCCTCAGTCTGCAGAATCTGATGCATCAGGATCTCCGGAGCAGGCTCAGCCTGAGCCGGATTCATCCGAGACGCCTGAGGAACAGACAGAGATAAAAGCGCCTGATTTCAAGGTTTTTGATGCTGACGGCAACGAAGTTTTTCTCAGCGACTTTTCAGGTCAGCCTGCTGTAATAAACTTCTGGGCAAGCTGGTGTCCTCCGTGCCGTGCTGAAATGGATTATTTCCAGAAAGCATCTGACACTTATTCTGACCAGGGAGTCAAGTTCTTTATGATTAACTCGACAGACGGAGACAGAGAGACAGTAGAGACTGCAACCACATATTTTGAAGAGAATTCATACGATATGGACATGTATTTTGACCTCGAGTTTGACGCTTCCTACAAATACAGTGCCCGAAGCCTTCCTACTACTTTCTTTGTAGATGCGCAGGGAAATGTAGTCAGCTACCATCCAGGAAGCATGTCTGAAGAAAGCCTGTTCAGCGCTATAGATTCCATACTGGAATCCAAGCCGGAATAGCGTTTTGGAGATAATGATATGATAGAAATTCTGAGAAGCCTGTCCAACAACCTTGGATATATTCTCCTCATAGCTTTTTTTGTTTCCAATATAAGGGTATTCAAGAACCTTATCCAGAAGGACGATATGAGGAAAAGAGATCTTTTCCTACTCTCTCTTATATTTGGATCATTCGGAATTCTGGGAACCTACACTGGGACAGAGATAAATGGCGCCATAGCAAACACACGGATAATAGGCGTAATGTCCGGCGGAATCCTTTGCGGACCATTCGTAGGAATAGCTTCCGGACTGATTGCCGGAATACACAGGTTCCTGATAGACCCGGGCGGCGTAACTACGCTTCCATGCAGCATAACTACAATAATCTCAGGAATTGTGGCCGGATATATATATAAGCAGTCGGACGATTCCAACCGATGGGCATACGGACTGATTGCCGGGCTTGTGATACAGACATTTGAAATGTTTTTAATAATAGTAATGGTTCCAGATTTTGATACTTCGATAAACATAGTCAAGAGCATATATTTTCCAATGAGCTTTGCCAATGCAATCGGAATTGCCATACTCATACTTCTCATTCAGAAAATCTTCAAGGAAAAAGACGAGATATCCGCCGAGCAGGCTCAGATTGCGCTTGAGATAGCAAACAAGACTCTTCCTCATTTCCGCGAGATGGATGAGAACTCCCTGGAAAAAATCTGCAGCATAATAAGGGATTCCATACAGGCAGACGCAGT
>SAAM01000384.1 GCA_009929415.1 Clostridia bacterium
CTTACGTCCAGGCTCGTCAAGGACTTGCAAGCGTGTCTCGTCGGCGTTTACAGCATCCTGTGACAGGATGAAGTCCTTTATTGCCTCGGCGACAGGTTTCAGCTCGTTGCCGGCGCGCATGTGCCAGTTTGCAAAGTTCTGCTCGCTCAGGTCCACACCGAGATTCCTGAAACGTTTTGATATCCTGGTCACAGACAGCCCGCAGAAGAACTTGTCCACTATGGAGGCTGCTATGAGGCTGTCACCGGCAAGGCCACCAGGAATGAACCGTTCGTCAGCAGGCGCTGTGATGATAGTACGTTTTTTGGTGCCGTTCTCGTCATGGGTCTCACCACAACAAGGACAGTAGCCCTTGTCTCTTATCTGCTGGATGATGCTCAGGTTGTTGCTAAGGAGCTCTATGTACTCATGGACATCCGCGCTGTTGATATTCACAATGGTTGTACCGCATTTGTGACACTTGTCCGCAAGCTTGAATTCCTGTTTTTCTCTGGGATAGGAGGGGTCGAAGGTCTGTATCCCACACCCGTTTCCCCTAGTCCTGTGCTCTGGGTTCCTGTTCCTGGAGCCTTTCTTGTTGGAAGCCTCAAGCTTTTTATCGGATTCAACCAATTCCTTTGCATTATCAATGATTTTCTGTTCTTCATCGCTGAGCTGTTCTTCCTCCGCCTTGCGAATAAGCTCCTCAGAGATGTTGAAGTATTTGCGGTATCTCTCGCTGGAGCTGCCGAACCTGACAAAGAGCTCGAGACGGAGCTTCTGCTCACTGGAACGCACTGCACGTGAGAGGACTTCAATGTCCTCTTCGAGCGTAACGATCTTTTCTAAGAGTGTAAATTTCTCCCTCTTGTCCTTCTTTTTTTCCTTCTCCAGCTCAGCGACACGCATCTGGAGCCTGATTATTTCTTCATCTTTACTCATAAGGGAAATATATCATATTTGGCCAATCTAATCAATATAATTCGTTTGTAGTAAAGGATTTAATAGAGGCATAGGCGCTTAAATCTGCATGCAGAGGGCACTCGTTGGAGGCTGGTAAAGAGCCTGGAGAGAAGGTGGGCCTAAAACAGAAAACCGCCAAAACAGGGGCGTACAAGCCCTGTATTGGAGGTTTCAAATACTAACATTCAAATAAATTGTTTTATTTTTATCAGATATGCAGGTCCATTCTGGAGACCAAGCCCCGTGCCTTGAGATGTCCCAAAGGGATGGGGTCTGCCAGCAGCTCGCGAAGCTCATCCGCTGTCATCTGCGCAGCATCCTTGCTGTCCATAGGCCATGAGTAGCGACCATATCGGACGGACCGGGCCAGTAACCAACAGCCCGCCCCTTCACAATATACGATGCGTATCTGCTTCCTGCTGGTCGAACAGAAAACGAATAGGGACTGCTCGTCCATCCTCAGGTCCATGGCCCCGACCACCAGGGAGACCATCCCACGGATTCCCCGTCGGAAATCAGTTGGTCCGACCCGCAGGAATATCTTCTTGCCCTCCAGGCTCGTGTCAAACGGCAGGCCCATCACAGTGCCCCCTTAATCTGGGAGAGAAGCCTGATGCTTTGCTCGTTGCAGCTGAGGCGGTACAGACGACTGCAGCAGTCGTACACATCCTGCTGGAACTTGATCATCTCCTGAAGATTTGGTTCTTGGACTGTTCCCTCACTAACACGCCTGGTTGCTTTTTCCCCAATGTTGTAGCAGACAATGTTAAGGTCTTTGGTCGATTTGGCCTTCTCTTTAGACCTGTTGACTGCAAGACCACTGGTCTTAGGTGGATGTAACCATGTGCTAAGGGTGGACATGGCTATTGGAACATCTGGCAACCTGCAAAATTCGGCTTGGGACAATCCCGATTGCCTGTATCTGCTGATGAGTTCAGTCTTAACTTCTTGTGGATATGCTACGCTTCTTTTCATTTCTTATCCTCCGTAGCCCTATGCTAGGGGATAGTCGAAGAGATTGTTATGGTGTATTTGGTTTGATGCTCACGAACCTCTGCAACGAATTGTGAACAGAAATAGTGGTCGCTCCGCTTGATGGGAATATTGAAAAGCACGCCGACGAGACCGAGCAGGCTGTAGCGGTACA
>SAAM01000385.1 GCA_009929415.1 Clostridia bacterium
GTTGGAGGAGGAGAAGTACGAAGAGGATGCGGTCGACAACACTCCCACCTTCGAGGAGTTGTTCGAGGAGTAGATGGATGGGCCCTCCGGGAGGAGGGCTGATTAAATGGTACAGTAAGAAATACGAAACAAGGTGGTTGGATTATTCAAATGATTCTGCTTTTGCTTCGAAATCCTTTAGTATCGTTATGCTTATATGTCTTGGATTTGTTTTCTGTATCTCTCTTGCTATTCTTATAGCTTCCATACTGGTAATTCCATTTGCCTTACGTAGCCATAGAAGTAGTTCTAGACCCCAGACTACAGAAATATTGGAGTCAATGCATTTCTTGCGCAGGACTTTATCATTGGAAATACATGTAAATCCTTGTCTTTTCGCAATAAGAAAGCAAAGATTATCTTGGAAAGATGTCTGCCCACTCATCGCATCAGCAGAAAATAAGTCATCAATATCTGGTTCGAAAGGGATAAGTCCAAGGCTTTCCAATTCTTCGATTGAGTGTATGGAGTCTACTTCCTCAACTACAGGTGTAGCTACAAATATTGGACCAATATGGGAAGAAATCAACTTAAATAATTTTGGGTCTCCATGTATAAAGTCGATTAAAACACAGGCATCCATAATCATGAGCTGGTGGAGCTTCAAGCCAATTCCTCCCACTCTGCAATTCTTTCAATCATTTTTTCAGATGTGAGGTTTAGAATTTCAGCCGCTCTAGGTAGGGAGATTTTCTCCTCCTGTACAGCACGCCGGACAAGCCTGCTTAGCCGGCCAGCATGGAATTCGAAAGGAGCCAGCCCAAATGGTTCAGATCCTTCGGGACTTGGTTCTTCTTTATACGCCAACTTCTTATTATAGCGGATTTCATAGAGTTTCTGGAATCGAAGCCAGATTTGATCATCGACAATACCCTTCTGTTTAAGTCGATAGAGAACTGTTTTATAACTGACCTTGAATATGCTCTTGATCTTCATGATTCGGTCTACAAATGGCAAGCCTGCAGTATCTTCCCATTCTGTATTGAAACCCTGTTCAGGCATGAGAAAATAGCCGGCAAACAAATCTGCTTCCATTTCCTGTATCGCGTCTTCAGGGCGGGAGGACCCATCATAATCGAATAAGTGCATTAATAGATGCCCAAGTTCGTGGGCGGTACTGAATATTTGTCGTTCAATGCTGATTCGTTCCCACGTATTGACAACAATTGCAGGACCCTTTTTGTTATCGTTGACTGAGAGTCCATTAAATGAGTCTGAAGCATACGATAACAATAGGATCTTAATCCCGCAATGTTCCAGCAAACCGCAGATATCGTCTATCGGCTCATCCGCCTTCAAGAGCAATACTTTTCTTGCAATTTCTGCATATTGAATTGGCGAATAGCCGTTCGAGTTCTGTGCAAGGGAACTAAGCGTATACTCTTTTTTATCGGATAGCAGCTCTTCGAGAAAGGTGAAATTATTCAGCCATGTGGAGACTTGCGTCAGAATTTGCTCTCTTCGATTCAACTTTCTGCTCGCACGAAACCGTACCAAGGATAGTTCTCCTACTGGTCTTACCAGGTCATGGAGCTTGCAATCCAAAGCTTTGCTTAGCGCCATCAACGTATTGGTTCTTGGAAGTGCCTTCTTCCTCTCAATGTTTTTAATGGTAGGAAGAGATACTCCTGACAGGCGGGATAGCTCAGCCTGAGTGAGTCTCTTCATGCTTCTGTACAGTTTGATGTTTGATGAGAGTATGTCAAGTTTCATATCATCACCTCGTATAATAATATACTTTTAAACAAAATTAGAATCAATAGTATAGCAATGGTCATGTGGTATTGCCTAGCTTGAATGCAGGATAGAGATCTATCCAGTATGCTTCTCAAGCATATATATAAAGTATTATAAAATAGGAAATAAGTGTAATTATTCAGGAGAATGGACCGTTTTCGTTCAGGAGAATGGATCGTTTTCGTTCAGGAGAATGGATCGTTTTCGTTCAGGAGAATGGATTAGAATCCACACCTCGATCCGGTTCCTCTCACACTGCGATACGCTTGAAATAATCCTTTGCTTCTTTTCTATTGGGGAATTTTTCCTTTG
>SAAM01000386.1 GCA_009929415.1 Clostridia bacterium
GATTCAAGCGCTGACCCTCCTATGCTTCGGGCTTTGTCTGATATACTGAAGCAGTGAGAACGTTCTGCCCTCGGGTCGATATCGGCAACCTTCATTCCGGAGTGGACACGAAGTCCACCTCTGAGATGCCCGCGGAGAATTCCGTCAATAGAAGCCTTTACAGGCACATCATCTGCATAGGCAATTATGTCATCTTTATTCACATAGTCTCCAATATGGAAGATCTCGCGGTATATTCCATCAGAAGGAGATTTGATAACCCTTTCACTCGAGTATCCTCCAACCTCACCGGGAATGCCTGTATTTGGCGCCGCAGATCCAAAATATATGCATCTTCCAAGGTCGTGTCCGCGCTGAGACTCAATAACGCAGTCACAGTCAGATTTTGCGCAGAATCCAGGACCTACGCCTATAGTAACTGGAGCATCATTTATATTTAGCCCGAGATTCCTCTTTGCGAGTATGGCATCTATTATTATGTCAGGTTTCCACTCGTGTATTATGGACGCATTTTCGTCAATGATTACGCATATATTACCATCTTTAAAGGCCTCACGGCATTCGTTCAGATCCTTGCACAATATTGCAGTGATTCCTTCCAGCGTTATGGAGCCTTCATATACCGCTTCACAGAATGAGACAGTCCTTCTTATTGCGGTCGGTTCGGGAATTTCCGTCATTATTATCTGAAAGCCGGATTCGAAAAGCCTGCATGCGATTCCTGAGGCGATGTCGCCGGCCCCTTTTATCAGTACCTTGTAGCTTCTGTTAAAAATATGTTTCACCCCCTTTGAATTTACTTCATTTTACCATATTTGACATCAAAATAATACTGCTGTATACTCATTCTAGAAAAGAGATATGGAGGAATACGATGTATAAAGTAAGAACACAGGACAGCGTAGGAAAGGTACTCATACATGATGTCACAAAAATAGTATCTGATGGGAAAGTGCATGAGAAATACGCGGTCTTTAAGAAAAATCATGTAATAAAGGAAGAAGATATAGAAGTGCTGCTTTCGATAGGGAAAGAATATATATACGCCGGGGATACCGACTCGGGAATGGTCCATGAAAATGATGCGGCCCTTGCCATGGGCAGGATGTGCGAGAACGAGCATCTTATCCATACAGATGTTTCAGAAGGAAGGGTAGACATAGTAGCGCAGGAAGAAGGACTTCTCAAGGTAAATGTAGAAAAGCTTTATGCGATAAATACGGTTGAAAATTTCATGATATCTTCGATACACAACAATTCAGAAGTAAAAAAAGGCCAGAGGATAGCAGGAATGAAGATAATTCCTCTTGAAATAGAAGAAGAGCTTCTTGAATACGTGCTGAATATACAGAAAGATACTGCGATCTTTACCCTGATTCCATATGTCATAAAAAAAGCAGGACTGGTCATAACTGGAAGCGAGATATATCATGGAAGAAGAGAAGATGCATTCACTCCCGTAATGAAATCCAAGCTTGGCAGGTATGGCTGTGAGCTTATTGGAAGCAGGGTCGCGTATGATGACGAAGACCTGATTGCCAGCTATATAGAGGATTTTATAAATGAAGGCGCAGAGATCGTATTCTGCACAGGTGGCATGAGCGTGGACCCCGATGACAAAACTCCGGTTGCTATAAGGAAGGCAGCTACAGAGGTAGTAACTCACGGAGCACCGGTTGTTCCGGGAGCAATGCAGATGGTAGCCTACAAAGGAGAGATTCCCGTCATTGGAGTTCCGGGAGGGGCACTTTTCAATAGGGTCACTACACTGGATATAATAATGCCGAGGCTTATGGCAAATGACAGGATAACAAGAAGAGATATAGTAGAAATGGCACACGGAGGATATTGCCTCAAGTGTGATGTATGCCATTTCCCACAGTGCGGATTCGGAAAATCTTAGAACAGCCTGATTCCAATGATTTAGAAGCAATTCATGAGGTACTGAAAAAAGGTTCAGGCAGCTAAATGATCACAAATAAAAAAATAAATCAAAATAGTGCTTGACTTTTTTTCAGTATCGAAGTATACTAAGAAAGTCGCCAAAACAAAGCAACACAAACAAGCGGCAGACAATAAGCTT
>SAAM01000045.1 GCA_009929415.1 Clostridia bacterium
AAATTTTATCACTTATGAAGTGACAAGACTAAATGGCTATAATTGTTATACTGTGTGGCGCTCCGCACTTATATAAAAAAGATATGAATAATTCAGGATTATTTAAAAAAGTTACCATACTGTAATAAAAAAGCCCTCCGCTGAACTGCGGAGAGCCTTTGCTGGTGCACCCAAAGGGACTCGAACCCCTGACACGCGACTTCGAAGGCCGCTGCTCTATCCAACTGAGCTATGGATGCATTCATGAAATAACATATAATATGATAACATAAAACGCAAAGTTGTGGAACAGGTTTATTCTAAATTTTTCCGTTATATCATAAATTAATGATTTAAATACGTATCAGAGCAGATAATAATTGCAATTTGAACAGTTAGTATTGAAAATTGTGTCCAGATATGAAATAATATAAAGATAAAACATGAAAAATAACAAGGGATGGAGGTGCCATGATATCATGTGGGAACTCAAGGATATAATAATGAACATCAGCATATTCGATGTGATAGACATAACAATAGTAGCTTATGTTTTTTACAATGTCTATCTTCTGATAAAAGAGACAAGAGCTGAACAGCTGATAAAGGGCATCGTGGTACTTCTCCTTACCAGCAAGATATCTGAGCTCATGCAGTTTCAGGTAATACACTGGATATTAAAGAACACTATGACTGTTGGGCTCATAGCGCTCCTGATTGTATTCCAGCCAGAGCTGAGGAGAGCCCTTGAGCATATAGGAAGGACCAAGTTCCTTCTCAAGTCGAGCGGTGAGGGCAGTGTTAATATCGACAAGCTTGTCCTTGAAATAATACACACAGTGAACTCCCTTTCAAAATCCAAGATCGGAGCACTTATAGTATTTGAAAGAGAGACAGGGCTCAATGAGATCATACAGACAGGAACCCTTGTAGATGCAAAGATAAGCAGGCAGATACTTCGAAACATCTTCATACCAAATACTCCGCTTCATGATGGCGCGGTAGTGATAAGAGGCGACAGAGTAATGGCAGCGGGGTGCTTTCTGCCGCTAACAGAGAACAACAAGCTCAACCAGGAGGTAGGAACGAGGCACAGAGCAGCGCTTGGGATAAGCGAAAAATCTGACTGTATCTCACTTGTAGTGTCTGAAGAGACGGGTGCGATATCTATTGCTGACAATGGAAAGCTCTTCAAGAACCTGGGCGAAGAAGAACTCGAAATTTACCTTAAGAGAAACCTTAAGAGGGACGATGAGAGAAAATTGTTCAGAAAAGGTGGTGAATAGATGCTGGATCATTTCAAAAACAATTTCAAAATAAAGCTGTTTTCAATCATATTCGCTTTCATAATGTGGGTATACGTAATGTCCGAGGTGGATCCTATTGTAATCAGGAGCTTTGAGAACATAAGCGTAGAGACTGTCACTAACATAGATGAGATAAGAGACAATGGACTTACGTTCGCGTATGGCCAGGATTTTAATGTAAAGGTTGATTTCAGGGCAAAAAGATCTGTACTTAATGAATATATCAGAAATGGCGTCACTCCAAAGGGAGAGATATACGATCCAAAGGAAGGGACCAATATGATGCAGGTGGTCATGGATGCGCCAAGAGAGATAGAGTACAGCCTTAATCCGCTTCAGATAGAGGTGGTGCTTGAAAGGTCTGTTGTAAGCATGAAGAACATAGTAATAAATACAGAAGGCAGCCTCAGGACGGATTATGTGATAGGGCAGATAAAGCCAAACAGAGTAGGACTTTATGTCGAAGGGCCGCAGTCTCAGGTCGAAAAGGTTATGAATCTGTCAGGAACAGTAAAGCTTGAGAACAATGATTCAGATTTCAGCACGAAAATAAACCTTGTTCCACTGGATGACAGAAACAATATAGTAGAAGGCGTAACGATAAGAGAATCATCAGTCATTGTAGATGTCGACGTTGACAAGACCAAAAATGTACCTGTAGAGCTAGTGTTTGTTGACGATCAAGGGCAGAAGGTACCAAACAGCTCATTCAGGGCCGATGTTGAGAACGTGAGGATACAGGGAAGTGCGGATGCAGTTGATGCGGTGAAGTCTCTGAAGACAGTTCCTGTAAAGATATCCGGGTTCAATAGGGTTGCAGGAGTTTCATATGAGCTTGAAAAAACAGCTGAACTGGTTTATTCGGTCGAAAGAATAAAAATAAAAGAGATACAGAGCGAGCTTGAGGAATATACTCTCATGATGCCGCGCGCCGGCATAACGCTTACGGGAGAAGCGGATGCAGAAGCGATAAAGAGCGCGATTCCGCCAGAAACGGAGATAAAGATAACTGCAGGCAGAGAATATTCAGACAGGATAAATCCTGATAATATAAGAATATTGATTGACAATAAGGCAGCACAGGAAAAATACAAACTTCAGTATGAAGTTGATTTTCCGATTTTCAGCATTAAGATCACTCCGGAAGTGATCACTATAACCGAAAATTAGGAGGAAATATGAAAAGTTTCAACGAAATCATGGAAAAAGCAAGACAGAGCGGTCCAAAGCGAATTGCAGTCGCATGCGCCCAGGATGCTGATGTCCTTAAGTCTGTAGACATGGCAAATGTCGCAGGAATTGCAGATGCCACTCTTGTTGGTGACAGAGAAGCAATAATTGATATTTGCAAAAAACTGGATATAGACTATAATAAGTATGATATAGTTGACGAGCCGGATAATCAGCTTGCGGCTATGGCAGCGGCAAAGCTGGTATCAGACAAAAAAGCTGATATACTCATGAAAGGGCTTGTTGACACTTCAGTGGTACTTAAGGCGGTTCTCAACAAAGAGCTTTCTCTGAGGACAGGAAACCCTATAAGCCATGCGGCAGTAGTTGAGATTCCAGGATATGACAGACTGATGTTCGTCACAGATGCAGCCATGAATATAAGCCCTGACCTTAATGCCAAGGCAGCAATCATAAGAAACACAGTAAAGCTTGCAAATGCTCTTTATATTGACATGCCCAAGGTTGGTGTGGTATGTGCAAAGGAAAAGGTAGATGAAAAAATGCCTGCAACGCTCGATGCTCAGTCTCTCGTTGAGATGAACAGAAGCGGTGAGATAGATGGATGTATTGTCGGAGGACCATTCGCTCTTGATAATGCGGTAAGCGAAGAAGCCGCACATCACAAAGGAATCAAGGACCCGATTGCAGGAAAATGTGATATACTGTTGATGCCTGATATTGAAGCCGGTAATGTGCTTTACAAAGCAATTTCCTACTTTTCAAAATCAAAAATCGCCGGTATAATACTTGGTGCATCCAAACCAATAGTGCTTACGTCTAGAGCTGACTCAGAAGAGACAAAGATGTATTCTATAGCACTGGCTGTATTATATTCAAGTAAATTCTAACAATTCGGAGGAAAAAAATGAAGGAGTACAAGGTTTTAGCAATAAACCCGGGATCTACATCCACAAAAATAGCAGTATTTTTGAATGAAGACCTGATAATGGAAAAAACACTGAGACATTCGACAGAGGAAATCCAGAAATATGACAGCGTTTTCGCTCAGAAGTCATTCAGGAAAGAGGTTATAATCGAATCTCTTGTCGAGGTTGGAATCAGCCCTCACAGCTTTGACGCCATAGTAGGAAGAGGCGGACTCCTCAAGCCTATGGAAGGCGGAACCTATGAAGTAAACGAGGCTATGATAGCAGACCTTGCAAGCGGAGAAAGAGGAGAGCATGCCTCAAACCTTGGAGGAATAATCGCTAAGGAAATTGCTGACATGGCAGTTGTTCCGGCATTCATAGTAGACCCTGTAGTTGTTGATGAGATGGATGATATAGCAAGAATATCAGGTATTCCGGAGATAGAGAGAATATCAATTTTCCACGCTCTTAACCAGAAGGCTGTTGCGAGAAGATATGCAAAGAGCATCGGAAAGAGCTATGAAGACATAAATGTTGTCGTGGCACATCTTGGCGGAGGAATCTCTACAGGAGCCCACAGAAAAGGCAGAGTAATAGATGTAAACAATGCACTTGACGGAGAGGGAGCATTCTCACCCGAGAGAGCAGGAAGTCTTCCTGTTGGCCAGCTGATAAATATGTGTTATGATGAGAAATACACAAAAGACTATCTTAAAAAGAGAATAAAAGGAAACGGCGGACTCGTTGCATACCTAAACACAAACGATGCAAGAGAAGTCGAAGACATGATAAAAAAAGGCGATGAAAAAGCGGCGCTTATATATGAGGCAATGGCTTATCAGGTTGCAAAGGATATCGGAGCAAGCGTTGCAGTTTTAAGCTGTGATGTGGATGCAATAATCCTTACAGGTGGAATAGCATATTCAGAGATGATGACAGGCTGGATAAAAGACAGAGTGTCAAAGATGGCTGAGGTAGTTATATATCCTGGAGAAGACGAGATGATAGCACTTGCTGAGGGAGCGCTCAGAGTTCTAAACAAAGAAGAGGAAGCAAAAGAATACGTTTAACAGAGAGACAATGAGGTCAATATGCTTAAAGATGACAAGAGGATCAGGATAATCGTGGGTCATTATGGAAGCGGAAAGACTGAATTCGCCGTTAATTATGCCATAAGGCTCTCAAAAGAGATAAGAGAGCAGAATGCAGCAAACGGAGAATCAAGAAAAGTCGCTATAGCTGACATAGATGTCGTAAATCCATATTTCAGGTCAAGAGAAAAAGAAGATCTGCTAATGGAGCATGACATTGAATCATTCTCAAGCATACTCAAAAACAGCGCGCTCGACCTTCCGGCAATAGCAGCCGATATAACAAAGCCCGTTTTCAATACCGACTATGAATATATAATCGATGTGGGCGGAGATGATGTTGGCGCAAGAGTTCTCGGAAGAATGAGCAAGGATATAAGCAGATTTGAGTATGACATGTTCATGGTGATCAACAAAAACAGAGAATACACTGATACTCCCGAAAAAGTCATACAGTATATAAGTGATATAGAAAGAACCAGTGGTCTCAAAGTCACTGGTCTTGTGAGCAACACTCATATGCTGTGGGACACCAGCGAAAAAGATATAACCGATGGAATTGAGCTCGTGAAAGAAGTAGAAATCAAAACAGGAATCCCAATGAGGTATGTTACTTATTGGGAAAAAAAATCAGATTTCAGGAAAACGATTTCACACAATTTAAAATATTCAAAAAACAATACACAATTTAGACAAATTGACCCTGACAACGTTATCATGCCGGTTTCAATGATAATGCGTGAGGAATGGATGTGATTAAATTAGCTCATGCTACTTTAAATATTTGAAAATTATACAGGAGGAATTACAATGGCAAAGGGGAAAGTAACATTTGATCAGGAACGCTGCAAAGGATGCGGTCTTTGCGTTTCAGTATGTCCAGTCAAGATAATATTTCTTGACAGCGAAGTGATGAACAACAAAGGCTATAACGTTGCGACAGTAAAAGAGGTTGACAAGTGCATCGGATGCGCGAGCTGTGGACTTATGTGTCCAGATGGTGTTATTACAGTAGAAAGATATTAGGAGGATAATGATGAAAGTACTTATGAAAGGGAATGAGGCAATTGCAAAAGCGGCAATTGAAGCAGGATGTACATTTTTTGCAGGATATCCTATAACCCCACAGAACGAGATACCAGAATATATGTCTAAGGAGCTGCCAAAAGCAGGAGGAGTATTCATTCAGTCAGAATCAGAGATATCAGCTATAAACATGATCTATGGTGCTGCAGGTGCAGGAGCAAGAGCAATGACATCTTCTTCGTCTCCTGGAATCGCATTAAAGCAGGAAGGTATAACTTATATCGCGGGAGCAGAGCTTCCTGCAGTAATAGTTAACATGATGAGAGGCGGCCCTGGCCTTGGAAGCATCCAGCCATCACAGGCAGATTACAACATGTCTACAAGAGGCGGCGGAAACGGAGACTACAGACTTATCGTATACGCTCCGGCATCAATACAGGAAGCTGTAGACATGGTTCAGGAAGCATTTGACGCAGCAGATTACTACAGAATGCCAGTGCTTGTCGTAGCAGATGGAATGATTGGACAGATGATGGAGCCTGTAGAGTTCAGAAAACCTGAGCCAAGAAACCTTGCAGAAAAGACATGGGCTACTGTAGGTACTGGTGGAGTAAGAAAACCAAACATAGTAAACTCACTGTATCTTGACTCAACAATACTTGAGCAGCACAACCTGAGACTTGAAGCTAAATACAACGAGATTGAAGAAAAAGAAGCAAAATACGAAAACTACATGGTTGAAGATGCCGACATAGTAATGGTATCTTACGGAACAACCTCAAGAATAGCAAGAAGTGCTGTAAATCAGCTTAGAAAAGAAGGAATAAAGGCAGGCCTTATAAGACTTAAGACCCTTTGGCCATATCCTGTAAAGGCATTCGAAAACCTTAAGGCGAGCCATATAATCTGTGCAGAGATGAGCATGGGACAGATGGTTGACGATGTAAAGCTTGCAGTTGAATGCAAGATACCGGTTCACTTTGTTGGAAGAGCTGGAGGAATGGTTCCAGACCCAATGCAGATCGTAAACAAAGCAAAGGAATTAACAGGGGGTGCAAAATAATGACAGTCGTATTTAAAAGAACACAGGGATTAACAGATGTTACAACTCACTACTGCCCTGGATGTACACACGGAATAATACACAGACTTGTAGCAGAAGTACTTGAAGAAATGGAAGTTCTGGGATCAGCGATAGGAGTTGCTCCTGTTGGATGTTCAGTTCTTGCATACAACTACTTCAACTGCGACATGCAGGAAGCAGCTCACGGAAGAGCGCCTGCGGTAGGAACTGCTATAAAGAGAGTTCATCCTCAGAATACGGTATTCACATATCAGGGAGACGGAGACCTTGCATCAATCGGTATGGCAGAGATAGTTCATGCTGCAGCAAGAGGAGAGAAGATAACTACTATATTCGTAAACAACGCAATATATGGAATGACTGGCGGACAGATGGCTCCTACTACACTTATCGGACAGAAGAGTACGACTTCTCAGGACGGAAGAGATCCTGTAAAGAACGGATTCCCTATAAGAATGTCTGAAATGATTTCAACGCTTGATGGAGCTGTATACGTAGAGAGAGTAACAGTTGATTCGCCTGCAAACGTAAGAAAGGCAAAGACTGCAATAAGAAAGGCATTCGAAGTTCAGAAGGCCGGCCTTGGATTCTCAATGGTAGAGGTGCTTTCAACATGTCCTACAAACTGGGGAATGACTCCTGTGGATTCACTTCAGTGGCTGAGAGATAACATGATACCATTCTATCCACTTGGAAATTTCAAACAAATAGAGGAGGGGAAATAGACATGGAGAATAAAGTTATTTGCGCTGGATTTGGAGGACAGGGAGTAATGTCTATGGGACAGCTTCTTGCATATGCCGGAATGATTGAAGACAAGTATGTATCGTGGCTGCCATCATATGGCCCTGAGATGAGAGGTGGAACTGCCAACTGCGGAGTTACAGTTTCGGATGAAGAAATCGGATCACCTATAATAACAAACGATGCAGACATAGCAATAGTAATGAACCTTCCTTCACTTATTAAATTCGAGAAGGATGTAAAACCAGGCGGAAAGATATTCATAAACTCTTCGCTTATCGAAAAGAAGGTAGAAAGAACAGATATCGAGGTATATTATATAGATGCAAACAAGATCGCGGCTGACATAGGAAATATCAAGGCGGCAAATCTTGTAATGCTTGGTGCAGTATTAAAGAGCACTCCAATCGTTGATATCGAATCAATACTTGAGGCTTTCAAGAAAGTATTCGGACCTTCAAAAGAGAGATTCATACCTCAGAACAGGGAAGCTCTTGTAAAAGGTGGAGAAAGCATATAGCAAAACAGGCTGATATGCATTATAATAGTGTCTATAGGCATTATTATAAAAAGCAAAGGAAACTTGAATATCATGAGAAAATATTTTGGAACAGATGGAGTCAGGGGGATAGCCAATACAGAGCTGACTCCGGATCTTGCATTCAGGCTTGGAAGAGCCGGTGCATATGTACTGCAAAGGCACAGTGAAAACAAAGAAGGAAAGACAACGGTCTTCATAGGTTCTGACACCAGGATCTCAAAGGACATGCTCTCAAGTGCTATAGCTGCAGGAGTGATGAGCGTGGGCGGAGATGCAATAGACATAGGAGTAGCTCCAACGCCTGCAATCGCATACCTCACAAAAAAGCACAGGGCAGATGCGGGAATAGTTATATCAGCATCACACAATCCTATGGAGTACAACGGCATAAAATTCTTTAATTCAAAAGGTCTCAAGCTTGATGATTCAATCGAGCTCGAAATAGAGAGCTATCTTGATGACATGGACAGGATAGATACTGTATTTTCGCACGAGAACATTGGGATGAGGGTATACAATGAAGGCTATGTACGTGAATATGAGGATTTTCTTTCCGGAGTGCTGAAGTCAGACCTTAAAGGATTCAAGGTAACGCTTGACTGTGCAAACGGAGCAAGCTACAAGGTTGCACCGCATGTTTTTGAAAAGCTTGGTGCAGAAGTTAAGTGCATCTCAAATGATCCTGATGGAACCAACATCAACAGAAACTGCGGATCCACCCATCCCGAAAACCTGTGCAGAGCCGTAATTGAAAACGGATCAGATATAGGTCTCGCATATGATGGTGATGCAGACAGGCTTATCGCAGTTGACGAAAATGGAAATGTTATAGATGGCGACAAGATAATGCTCATATGTGCGAAATACCTGAAGAAAATCGGAAAGCTGAAATCAGACAAGCTTGTCGTGACTGTGATGAGCAATCTGGGACTTCACGTAGCATCAGAAAGAGAAGGAATAAAGCTCGAGGTTACGAGCGTAGGGGACAGATATGTTCTTGAAAACATGCTTGAGAATGGCTATTCACTCGGAGGAGAGCAGTCAGGACACATGATATTCCTAGATTACAACACAACCGGAGACGGGGTGCTGTCATCGCTGATACTGTCTGAAATCATCAAGGAATCAGGAAAAAAGCTGAGCGAGCTGGCTACCATAATGGAGATTTTCCCACAGGTGCTTATAAACGCTAAAGTCAGGAATGAAAAAAAGAATGCGTACATGACTGACGAAATAATCAAAAACGAGATATCAAAGCTCGAATCAGAGATGGATGGCAGAGGAAGAGTCCTCATCAGACCGTCTGGTACAGAGCCTCTTGTCAGGGTAATGCTCGAAGGCCAGGACAAGGACATAATAACACAGATGGCAAGAAAGCTTGCAGATCTTATAGAGCAGAGATTGGGTTAATACCAAAAGAGTTTCACTTATTACAAGTGAGACTCTTTTTTGAAACAGAAAGGTAAATATCATGAGTATTTCAGAAGAAAAAAAGAGAATCAGGAGCATAGTGCATCAGAGAAAAGCCGCCATGACGAGCGAAGAAATAATCGATTCAGACATAAAGATTCAGGAAAATATAATTAAGCTTGAAGAAATAAGATCCGCAGGCACAGTCTTCTGCTTCGTTTCCATGAAGGATGAGATAGATACGAGGCCGATAATCGAGAGGCTTCTTGAGCAGGGAAAGAAGGTAGGCGTTCCCAGATGTATTGAAGGAAATAATCTAAGGGTATATAATATAAGAAGCTTTGATGATCTGAAAAAGGGTTTTTTTGGCATAGAAGAACCGCTTGAGAGCTGTGATATAATATTGCCTCAGGAGATAGATGCAGCAGTAATACCTTGTACCTCATGTGACAGAAAAGGGCGCAGGCTAGGAAAAGGCGGCGGATATTATGACAGGTATCTGTCAGACGTGAAATTCAGCAAGATAGTTATATGTAGAGAAAAGCTTATGCTTGATGAGGTCGTGACTGATAAATTTGACGTTGCAATGGACATAGTCGTGACCGAAAGCGAAACAATCAGGATATGATATTTGTAAAGAAAGCAGAAGGGATTGCAGATGAAATCAAATGACAGGTTCAGAAAAAATGGCGGTATACTCAATTATATAAGAAATCTCAGGTATCTGAGCAGGTTTTTGAAATCTGATGAGGTTGGGCTACTGAAGAAGACAGAAGTCCTGTTTCTTATTGCCATGATGAGCATATACCTGGTATCTCCAGTAGACATGGTTCCGGATTTTATACCGGTATTTGGCTATATGGAAGATGCCCTCGTAGTCTTTTCAATGCTTTCCTATGCCGGAAACATAATATCGAAATACAGAGAATTCTTCAGGATTGAGCCTGTGGAAGCGAAAAACAGAGTCAGGAAGCAAAAGGACGTGATAGATGTAGAGTTCACGGATGTAACTGAAGATGAAGATCATAAGGAGGACGAGTAAATCCTTCAATAACATAGCAATCATATTGACGAGCTAAGCGTTAAATGGTACAGTTAGAGTGGACTAATGTATGTTTTTCGCGATCAGACTGGGAGATGTGACAATTTATGGAAAAGGACAGGCTGAAATTCAGTAAAAAAGATTTCAATTACTTTTTTATTCCCTTTATAGTTCTGGCTCTGGTTTTCGGGGCTATGATGTACATAACGGCCAGGAGCCGTATTGAAGAAATCTACAGGATGACTGAGGAATCTACTATCAGCATAGCTGACAGCTATTCCAGGACACTTGAGGATAACGCAGCTGCTTCTGAGACAATAATGGGCATGCTCGACCAAAGGATACTGGCTGCGAGCAATTACGAAGATTATATAGGATGGACAGCGTATGAGGGACATCCGGTATATGATTTTATGACGGGAAACAGGGCGTCGCTTGTAGATTTTGAGCTGATAAATCAGAAGCTGGAAGATGTGAAAAATATGGGAATAACAGTATCGCTTGACGATTTCGGGACAGGATTCTCATCCTTTGCGAGGC
>SAAM01000387.1 GCA_009929415.1 Clostridia bacterium
GATGCCACCCATCCGTACGCCGCTCAGGTAACTGCAAACATAAGAAGGGCCTGCATGGATGCGCAGAAAAGATATATAAGGATAGTAAGAAAGTCCACGTTCAAGAGCGCGGCTGACTCGGCCGGCGTGACTGTGCTTGCAGACGCGCAGGCGCTGTGCGAGTGGGCAAACCGCGAGGAGAACATGAAAAAGAAGATCCTGCTGACGACAGGAAGCAAGGACCTCAGGATATATACAGCAATAGACAGCTACAGGGACAGAGTCTGGCCAAGGATTCTTCCGGACATGGATTCTCTCAGGATAGCAACGGAGCTTGGATACAAAAAATCAAACATAATATGCATGCAGGGGCCTTTCTCGACTGAGATGAATATCGCGATGATAAAGTCAGTCGGAGCGCAGGTGCTGGTCACCAAGGACACTGGAAAGACCGGCGGCTTTGACAGCAAGCTCGAGGCAGCGCTGAGATCAGGAATCGAGGCAGTCGTTATCGGAAGGCCTTCGGATCAAGAGGCAATGCAGGCCGATTCTGAGGGCATGAGTATAGAGGAGCTGCAAAGATATATAGATGAAAATTTTCCTTCTATGAGGGAAAACAGCAGTTTAGACGAAATAGTCAGAATGGCTGATTTTCCCCGCTTTCCGCTCTTCGTGAGCCTGTCAGAAAAAACGGTCACCGTGGTCGGAGCCGGAAAGATAGCATCAAGAAGGATAAAGGTGCTGCTTGAGTACGGGGCGAGGATAAGGGTAATAGCGCCGCAGATATGCGCGGAAATAAGAGCGCTCTCAGGTTCTCTGGAGATAATCGAGAGGGAGTATGAGCGCGGAGACGTCTCAGGCTCATTTATGGTGATAGCGGCGACGGACTCAAGGGAAGTAAACCAGAAGGCTGGAGCGGATGCAAAAGCTGAAGGTATAAACGTTTCAGTAGCGGACAGCCGGGAGGAGTGCAGCTTTTATTTTCCGGCGGTCATCAGGAAAGGCAGCATAAGCATAGGCCTTGTTTCGGACGGCAGCGACCATGCGGCGGCAGCGAGGACTGCAGGAGAGCTGCGAGAATATCTTCAAGCAAATCAGTGAGAATCATTAATATATAAGTTAAGAGGGCAGAAATTTGAAAAAGATCAGAGTAGGAAGCAGAGAAAGCAAGCTGGCAGTCATACAGACGCAAATCGTCATGGATGCCATAAAGAGAGCCAATCCTGAAATCGAGGTTGAGCTCGTGACAATGAAGACCACGGGAGACATAATCCTGGACAAGACGCTGGACAAGATCGGCGGCAAGGGGCTTTTTGTAAAGGAACTGGACAAGGCGATGCTCGATGGTGGCGTGGACATAACGGTGCACAGCTTCAAGGACATGCCTATGGACATACCTTCTGAGCTGCCGATAGTGGCGACGGGAAGAAGGGAAGACCCGAGGGACGTGCTGATACTGCCGCAGGGAGCTTCGGAAATAAATTTTTCAAAGCCCATAGGTTCATCCAGCGCAAGAAGGAGCATGCAGCTCAAAAAGCTGTACCCGGGCGCGGACATAAAGCCGGTCAGGGGAAACGTCATAACAAGGCTCGAAAAGCTCGACCGCGGAGAATATTCGGCGCTCGTGCTTGCAGCGGCAGGAGTTAAACGTCTGGGACTCGAGCACAGGATAAGCAGGTACTTCACTCCAGAGGATATGATCCCTGCAAACTGCCAGGGCGTAATCGTAGTGCAGGCGAGAAAGGGGTTTGACGTGAGCCTTCTTGGAGATTTTGCCTGTAAGGAGTCATGGATAACCACGCTCTGCGAGAGGGCATTCGTGAAGGAGCTCGACGGAGGCTGCAGCGCCCCTATAGCAGCGCACAGCAACATCGAGGGAGACGAGGTGGTTCTTACCGGGATGTATGTCTGTCAGGAGGACTACGAGAGGATGAAGAGACAGGAAGAGGCGCAGGTCGCTTCCGGCAACAGGATAATAACAGTTACCATGCCAAGGATACATAAGAAGACCGTGAGAGCTAAGATAGCTGATGCACAGTCCGCTGCGGTATCTCTGGCTCAGGATCTCAAGAAGGAAAGTGAATGTATGAAGACTGGAAA
>SAAM01000388.1 GCA_009929415.1 Clostridia bacterium
CCGGCTTGGCAGGATGAGAAGCAATAATCGTGTATAGACTTATGGGCACAATGTTCTTTAAGGAACTGAAGTGAAGCGCTACCATATAAAAAGACCTCCTTGCATTGTAAGGATTCCTGGTATTGGGCCAAGAAGGAGATAAACTTTCAAGTCACGAATCAGGGGAACTATGTGGCCAAGATTAGCCAATGTTGCTCAATTCCAGCTATCTTTGTTTTTCTCCCTATAGTTTGGTTGCTCTAGTTCCTTCCCGTACATGGGAAAACATGGAAGCCGTCATATATATTACTTATACGACGGCCCCAATCGTTGGAAATAGGCGATACCATACGGCTGGTATCATCACATCATAATTTCTCCATCCTTGGATACTTTGCTGAAAAGAATCAAAGACAGTACTGTAAATACCGTGACAATCGTCGCGAGGGCGCAGGCTCTTCCGTCAGTACCGTTTCCTACAGCTTGGTAGACCGCAATATTTAGGGTTTTCGTTCTAAAGGAGTAAAGTAATAATGACGATGACAATTCTGTGATGAGAGTAACCCAGCTCATGATGGCACCTGCAAAGAGACCATTGAACATCATCGGAACCGTGATTTTCACAAGGATTTTGAGCTTTCCAGCTCCAAGTGATTCAGCAGCTTCATCAATCGACAATGGTATCTGGGAAAGGATGGCAACAGAAGATCTGATAGTGTATGGGATTCTTCTTATGCACATTGCAACGATAATTATCGTGGAGGTTCCTACAAGAGGAATATATCTGTTGTTGAAAGCAAGAATCATTGCAATGCCGACTACCGATCCCGGAATAACATAAGGAACCATTGAAAGAGTATCAATTGTCGCATTTAGTATATTTCTGCGTCTGACTGTGAGATATGAGATGAGAATCGCAATAATTATTATGAGAATAAGTGCAGAACCACAGATTCTGATTGTGTTCCAGATTGTGTTCCCCATTCTGTTGAATATATGGTAATAACTATCCAAGGAAAATCCTTTCTGGAAAACCTCCCCACCGGGGTTTGTTTTTCTGAATGAGAGATAGATGAGATAAATCTGAGGAAGCAGTGCAATCGCAACAAGTCCATACCCATAAAGGTGGATGAAGAAGCTTGCAAAAGGCTTCGGCTTCCTTCTTTCCACATGATGCATTGCGCTCATGGAGAAACTATTTCTGTTTGTCAGATACCGCTGGACAATGAAAAACACCAATGTGATTAAGATTGCGATAACCGCAATAGCCGCTGCAAAATGGTGATTGGTTCCGACCTCACCTACATATTCATTGTAGATGATGACCGGGAATGTCGTATATCCTTCACCAATCATCAAAGGGGTTCCAAAATCCGCAATCGCTCTCATGAAGACCATGAGGACCGCTGCAAGAATCGACGGCATGCAGAGTGGAAGCACAACTGTCAGGAATCTCTTCATCCCGCTCACACCCATGTTTGCTGATGCTTCCAGAAGTGAGTTGTCCACATTCTTCATTGCACTTGAAACATATAGGAAGACTAGTGGAAATAGTTTGAGGGACAGAACAAGTAAAATTCCATTGAAACCATAAATATTCGGAATCGTTATCCCCGTGGCAGTCTTGATAGCCGCTGTAATGACTCCAGCGCGTCCAAGAAGCTTGACCCATGCATAGGCTCCAATGAACGGAGCTGACATGGAAGAAAGGATAATCAGCATCTGGAGGAGCTTCCGCCCTTTGATTTCATACATGTTGTAAAGATATGCAAGCGGTACTCCAAGAATCAGGGAGATTGTGCACGTGGCAATTGCAACCTTGAAACTATTGAGCAAAGTTCTTGCATAGTAAGCTTGTCCAAAGAACTTGATGAAATATTTTAAAGTCAGCCCTCCTGTTTTCTCATCAATGACCGACTGGCTAACTACTTTATAAAGCGGATATACCATGAAAAGACAATACAGTCCAAGCAATATAAGACTGGTTATGACCCAGAAATCGAATTTAACTTTCTTTACCATCCTGTCCTCACTTAACCAAGGACTTATTGCCGTCTTCAGTGAAGACGTTGATTTTCTCGACCTTGAC
>SAAM01000389.1 GCA_009929415.1 Clostridia bacterium
TGCAGGGCCTTCAAGCTCCGGCAAAACGACATCTTCAAGGCGCATCCGCGTACAGCTTCTTGCCTCATGCATTAACTCAGCTACACTTGAACTGGACAACTATTTCGTAGAGAGGTCAAAAACGCCGAAAGATCACGA
Organism: Clostridia bacterium; assembly: GCA_009929415.1. Lineage (GTDB taxonomy): Bacteria > Bacillota > Clostridia > Peptostreptococcales > Filifactoraceae > Proteocatella. Next base: position 139 of record SAAM01000389.1, read on the forward strand.
TGGCAAGCCGGACTTTGAGGCGCTTGAAGCGCTTGACCTTGATCTTATAAACGAACATCTTGCTGCGCTTCTTGAAGGCAAAGAGATAGATGTACCGAAGTTCGATTTCATTACCGGCGAGAGGAAAAAAGGGTATAAGCTCAGACTTGCTGAAGATCAGCTTCTGGTGATAGAGGGTATCCATGGACTAAACGACAAGCTTTCTGAGAGCGTTTTGCATGACAATAAATACAGGATATTCATATGTCCTCTGACCGGCGCCGCAATAGACATGCACAACAGGATAGGGACAACCGACACGAGGCTGCTGAGGCGCATGCTTCGCGACTACAGGACGAGGGGACATTCTCCGGAAGCGACGCTTATGCAGTGGCCGTCAGTAGTGAAAGGTTCACACCGTCATATTTTCCCTTATCAGGAGAACGCCGATACGCTTTTCAATACTTCACTTGCTTATGAGCTTCCGGTCCTAAAAGGTTATGTGCAGCCCCTGCTGGCTTCGGTAAAAGATGATTCTCCCGCTTATGGCGAGGCCCAGAGGCTTCTGTCAATATTAAGCTTTGTTCCTGTCATACCGTCAGACGACGTCCCCAATATTTCGATACTCAGGGAGTTTATTGGCGGAAGCTGCTTTGAGTAGGGATAATTATGGTATTGAGTGAAAAATGATCGTTTTACATGTTTCTTACGCCGACAACAAGTTTTTTGCATGGGGAGAGCGTTCATTCCGATCTGACAGTCTGACAGCCCCACTTGCAATTTCTGGATCCGGGGTGCCAAGGATGCCGTGGGATGCAGGCAGCCTTGCCGTTCACGAAATATTGAAGACAGCCGGGATACGTCACACAAGAAAGATCCCGGCGGAGTCTTCAGTAGCAGCATATGTTGACCTGCCTTCTTACAATGGTTTTCCTCTGCCCTCCTCCCCCTTGTTGGGAGAACTGCCTGAAACCGGCGGAGAACCTTCGGCAGAAAGATTTTCTGTTGAGGCCATCCATATTACTCACGAGGAACTGATATCTCTTTTCCAACTGATCAAGGACAGCAGGGAAAAACTGCCGGTGCCGGGACTCTTGTGGGGCAATGATCTGAAATATGTTCTAAAAGCCCTTGAATATGCATCATTGATGGTAATGAGGGGCACATACCTTCCGGGCATGGGATCTTCCGATGGAAGTTACTTTTCGGTATGGAGACCTCTCCATCTGGCCAAATACCAGGATGGATATTCAGCCTACGTAAACGCCCTCCCTCCTGTGACCGCAAGTTTCTCTCTTGCAAGCGAGGCCGGGGAGTCTGGGGGAGCGACAAATATTGCAGATTCAATACTGGAGGCCTTCCTTGAGGAGATAGTAAGGAGGGCTCAGGCAGTTCCAGGAAGAAGGGGGAAACAGGTCGATCAGACCAATCTCCACGATATATGGCTGCGTTCCCTTACCTGGCCTAAGTCTGCGCTTCAAAGATGGAATGAGGAAATGGGTCCGCTCTGTTCCCAGATAGAGGAGTGGATCGATTCTGTCAGGGTGGTAACAAACCAGCCATGGAGGCTTTTTCTTAGGCTGGAAGAGCCTTTGTCAGTAAATCCTGACAGTACATGGACACTCTCATGGCATTTGCAGTCTGCGATGGATCAGACTCTTACAGTACCTGCAGAGAAAGTATGGAGTCCGGGTCCTGCGGAAAGAAAATGGTTCCGTGCTTCGGGCGCAAATCCCAGAAGGTACCTGCTTCAGCTGCTTGGGCAGATATCTTCCTCTGTTCCTGCAATAGCAAGAAGTCTCAATCAGCCGTCACCGGTCAGCTGCACGATGTCATTTGATGAGCTGCTTGAATTTCTCCATGACAATGTTCCGGAGATCCTCGAACACGGGATACAGGTACAGTTTCCATCTTCGTGGGGGTCTCCTTCTGACAGGCCGAGG
>SAAM01000390.1 GCA_009929415.1 Clostridia bacterium
CAAAGATACATTTTTTAATCAATATTAAAATTGTACCTTTGCTGCTCAATACAAGGCCTAGTAGTTCAGTTGAATAGAACGTCAGATTCCGGTTCTGAAAGTCGGGGGTTTGAATCCCTCCTAGGTCACTGCAATTTGCTCAAAATTAAGCTCTTTAATCAAGGGGCGATAATTCAAAGACTATAACTTTTCGGTTGTACGGAGATTCCCTGTTTTCGGAGTCTCCTGTTTGCTGCTACCCCAAACATTTGAATCTTAGAACATTGAATTCAATACGACCAATAAGCCACAGTATGAATAAGAACTTAAATCCTGTTAAAATAAAATTACTTGATTTGCCAATCACATAATAGATGCACGAGGCAGATGTTTCGTTGCATCAAAAAAGGGAAAATTTTTAAAATTTTCCCTTTTAAGTCTTTTTATCGATTTCTAAAAAGCCTGTGATTACTCAACAAAAGCAATTATCTCACCTTTTTGTACTGTCTCTCCGTGTTTTGCGCAGATTGCAACAATCTTGCCTTCAAAGGCAGGCTTGATCTCTTCAAGTCCGTAAAAAGCCTGAACAAAGCACATAGGTTTGTTAGCCTCAACCTTTTCACCTATGTTTGGAGCAGATGATTTGTCGATAATATCGTATTGCCAGATAAGTTGTCCTTTAACTGTTGACTGTACAGGTTTTGCATTAGGGTTGGCTGCTATGATCTTCTCAACGTCAACCTTAGGCATTTCAACTACAGGTCTTGTAATTACTATAGGAGCATTTGCCTTTGCCTTGGCAGCCTCAAGCTCTGCTGTGAAACGTTGTTTGGCAACACCGCTCTTGTAGTCACGATACTGTCTTTCGTGCATTGCAAACTCGAACAATTCCTCTTCGTCCTCTCCGAGATCCCAGTTGTTCTCCTTCATCTCTTTCCTGAAGCGGTCCAGTTCATTAGGGAATGCATCCTGTGGATTTCCATTGTAGAACTCCATTCCTTTCTCTTTAGCAAGCTGTATGATCTCAGGTGCAAGTTCGCCCGGAAGCTTACCGGTCTTGCCGAGAATCATGTTCCATGTATCTTTGTCAATGGTTGACCATCTTGGTTCTCCCTTGAGCGTATGCATCAGGTTCATGAGAGCTGTATTCTTCACATACTGGCTGAATGGAGTAACTAAAGGAGGGTAGCCGAGTCTAGGCCATACATACTCAACCTCCTGGAAGAGCATTACAACCAGCTCGTCAAGTTTGAGCTCTTTTTTGCCCTGGTTTCTTAGAGATGAGTTTATAGCGCCGTGGAAGCCCTTCAGGTCTGCCATCATTGATCCCATCATACCTCCTGGAAGGCCGCAACCTACAAGAAGAGAGGTGCTGACTTTGTTGCTCGGATCCATGAAATATCCGAGGTAGTCATCCATGAATGATTGAGTAAGACTTCTTGCCTCCATGTAAGCGTCCATGTTGATATCCTTAACAAGGAAACCTGCATCTTTAAGCATTGCCTGAATAGTTATCACGTCCGGGTGAACCATGCCCCATGCGATAGGCTCCATGGCAACGTCAATGTAGTCAGCACCTGCGCGGGCAACTTCAAGCATTGAAGCAACTGAGAAACCGGGACCGCTGTGACCGTGATATTCAACAACGATATGCGGATATTTATCCTTTATTGCTTTTGTAAGTCTTCCGAGGAATGCAGGACGGCCAATACCGGCCATATCCTTAAGACAAATCTCATCAGCTCCGAATGCAACAACCTTGTCAACAAGGCTCATGTAATATTCAACAGTGTGAACAGGAGAGGATGTGATACTCAGCGCAATCTGTGATATCATACCGCCTTTCTTCGCATACTTTGCAGAAAGCTCAAGGTTTCTTGGGTCATTCAGACCGCAGAAGGAGCGGGAAATGTTTGTTCCCTGTTTTGCCTTAACTTTGTACATGAGTTCGCGAACGTCAGCCGGCACCGGATTCATACGCAGTGCATTAAGACCTCTTTCGAGCATGTGGGTCTGAATACCCACTTTGTTGAAAGGTGCTGTCCATTCTCTTACGGCCTTGTTTGGATTTTCTCCAAAA
>SAAM01000391.1 GCA_009929415.1 Clostridia bacterium
CAATATTTTCAGGAGAATAAAGCTATGGAAAAATATGAATGCCTGAAACTTGAAAATCAGCTGTGTTTTTCTCTTTATGCTCTTTCGAGAGAAATAATAAGGCTTTACAAGCCTTTTCTGGACAAGTATAATCTCACCTATACGCAGTACCTCACCATGATAGTACTGTGGGAAGCTGAGAAAATGAACATAAAGGAAATCGGAGGCCGTCTTCATCTCGATTCAGGCACTCTAACCCCAGTCATCAAAAAACTCGAAGCAATAGATCTTATATCCAAAAAAAGAGACTCCAGTGATGACAGAGTGGTTATCGTTGAGCTGACCGAAAAAGGCAGATCCCTCAGAGATGAAATAAGAGATATACCAGAACTCATGTCATGCGAGATAGGAATAACCCCTCAGGAAAAAGACGAGCTCAAAGAGCCTGTGGAACGGCTGCTGAACAAGCTGATAAAATGATATCTATATTAAATTAATACCAGGCAGGAGATAAATATGAACAACAGATACGACATTGCAATAGTAGGAAGCGGAGTAGCAGGTCTTTCCGCTGCGCTTAACGCAAAAATAAGAAACAAAAGCTTCATAATATTCGGAAGCCGCGAAATGAGCACAAAGCTCGTAAAGGCCCCATCCGTGAACAACTATCTCGGATTCCCCGGCAAAAGCGGCGAAGAGCTCAGAGATGAGTTCGCGAATCACCTCGAATCAATGGGAATAGAGATAACAGAAGAAAAAATAAACAATATCTATCCAATGGGCGAATATTATGCGCTCATGGCCAATGACAAGATGTACGAGGCTACCTCTCTGATACTTGCAACCGGAGTCAATTTTGGAAAGCCGTTTGCAGGCGAGATGGATTTTCTCGGAAGAGGAGTCGGATACTGCGCTACATGCGACGCTCCGCTTTACAGAGACAAGACCGTAACTATAATATCCTACAACAAGCATGACGAAGCTGAAGCAAACTACGTCTCAGACCTTGCCTCAAAGGTATACTATGTGCCTATGTACAAGGATCCGGTAGAGCTTAAGCCTTCCATAGAAATCATAAAAGATATCCCGCTCGAGATCAAGGGAGAAAATAAGGTAAATCGACTGGTAATGAAAAACAACGAGATCGAGACAGACGGGCTCTTCATCCTGAGAGACAGCATCTCTCCAGGACAGCTTGTGCCAGGCCTTAATATAGCCGACAATCATGTCGAGGTTGACAGGCTTATGCGCACCAACCTTCCAGGATGCTTTGCCGCTGGAGACGTAGTCGGGGCTCCATATCAGTATATCAAGGCCGCAGGAGAAGGAAACGTGGCTTCACTGTCTGCAGTCTCTTATCTTGACAGTTTGAACAGAAAATCATAATACTCGAATAAACTCTCAGGTTTACAGAAATAATGGCATCAATTAAAAATTCATATAAAAACAAAGGAGAATAACAATGATAAAAGTACTAGGATCATCAGAATTTGATACAGAGGTAAAAGATGGAGTAGTAATAGTGGATTTCTATGCAGACTGGTGTGGACCATGCAAGATGCTTGCTCCTGTTTTCCAGGAACTCGCTAAGGATATGGATGGAACTGCAAAGTTCGTCAAGGTAGACGTAGATAACACACAGGACATAGCTGCAAGATTCCAGGTTTCATCAATCCCTACAGTGGCAATCCTGAAGGGCGGAAAAGAAGTAGACAGAATAATAGGATTCATGCCAAAGCAGGCAATCGAAGCAAAAATAAAGCAGTACGTTTAATATAAGCTTAACACAGATATGTTTTAATAGAGGCAGGCCGCGAACAATCAATTCGCAGCCTGCCTTTTATTTATTGTTATTATTATTTTATTATTATTATGCGGTAGCCTGAAATATGAACCAGCCGTCCTCTGCCATGAAGCGAAATACTCCACCATGCTTCTCCACTATGCTGACCATGCTTTTGGTCCCATACTCATGACCTTGCTCTTCTGACACCGGAATACCCTTGTGGAATACCGGCTCTGCCTGGTATCTGTTTCGGATGTCAATGCACAGCTTGTTGTTCTTTGAATAAATCCTG
>SAAM01000046.1 GCA_009929415.1 Clostridia bacterium
ACAGTGTTTTTTCAGCACTTTACGGCTGAAGGGGCACTTTTTTATATGCTTTGCAGAATAAGGAGGTGAAACCATGAATCTCATAGATGAACAGGTGCAGCATTCTAAATTTGGAATCGGCAGAATAACTTCAAGCTCAGACAACATGATAAAGGTTGAATTCAGTGAAGATATAGGTGAAAAGAAGTTTTCATATCCTGAAGCCTTTGAAAGCTATCTCAAGATGTGTGACTCTTCGACTCAGAAATATGTGTCAGGAAAACTGGATGAGCTACATAAAGAGCTTTCCAGAGAGCGGATAGAAAAAGAACTTGAACGTCTTCGTGAAGCGGACAGAGCCGCGATCGAAAAAGTAGAAAGAAAAAAAGCTGAGCTTAAGAAAAAGAAGGCAGCAGAAAAACTGGCAGCGAAAAATTAAATATACCTGTTTTCAAAGAGCGCTTTAGAAAAATCATAATGATTTTATCCGGAGCAGCTCTTTTTTTGTGTGTTCTCGAAGGTGTTCAAGGATAACAAAAAGGGTATAAATCAATTGTATTAATAAGTTAAAGAAAGGAGGCATGGTTTGATAAAGCATATTATTTCTCTGGAGCAGCTTTACAAAGAGCTCGATACCGATCCTGACAAAGGTCTCAGTGATCTCTCTTCTCAGGAGAGACTTGAAAGATATGGAAAAAATGTCCTTAAGGAGAAGAAAAGCAGATCTACCGTCGCAAGATTTGCCGCTCAGTTCAGGGATATTATGATAATCATACTCCTGGTTGCTGCAGCCATATCCTTTGCCGTCTCTCTTAAGGAGCACGATACTTCAGGTTTTTTTGAACCTGTTCTCATAATGACGATAGTTCTGCTCAACGCGCTTACCGGAGTCATTCAGGAAGGCCGCGCCGAAAAAGCACTGGCTGCACTGAAGAGTCTTTCTTCAAAAAATGCAAGGGTAATAAGGAATGCTTCACAGATGATATCAGACTCATCTCTGCTTGTACCCGGCGACATAATACTGCTTGAGGCAGGTGACATAGTGCCTGCAGACGCCAGGCTCATACATGCTTCTTCGCTGAGGTCCGATGAATCCGCGCTTACGGGCGAATCGGTACCTTCAGACAAGAATCCAGACTTCATTCCATCAGAAAGCGCCGGAGCATCTGACATGCACAACATGGTTTTTTCAGGGTGCAGCATAACCAGCGGAACTGCAAGAGCTGTGGTTGTATCTACGGGAATGGATACTGAAATCGGAAAGATAGCTGACCTGCTGTCAGCCGAGGATGACACTCTGACTCCGCTTCAGAAGAGGCTTTCGCAGCTGGGGAAATATCTTGGCATGATTGCGATAGCTGCCTGCGTAATAATATTCATAACCGGACTCTCAGACGGAATTCCTGTCACCGATATATTCATGATATCCGTATCACTTGCAGTGTCCGCTATACCCGAAGGCCTTCCTGCCATAGTGACTGTAGTGCTCTCTATCGGGGTACAGAAGATGGTCAGGCATAATGCCATAGTACGGCATCTTCCCGCGGTAGAGACTCTGGGGAGCGCATCTGTCATATGCTCCGACAAGACCGGAACGCTTACTCAGAATAAGATGACTGCAGTGACTGCATTCATATCAGGCTCGGATTCTCTGAAGGAAATCAGCTCAGACGACAGCGAAGAGCTGAGGAGGCTTCTTTTTCTTGCGTCCCTGTGCTGCAACTCCGCCATAGTCGAAAATGGTGATTCAGCAGATCATATAGGAGATCCGACTGAAACTGCTATTACTGCCGCTGCTTTCAGCAAGGGTATCTCAAAAAATGAGATCGATATAGCAAATCCAAGGCTTGCTGAGATTCCATTTGACTCTGACAGAAAGCTTATGTCCACCATAAACCTCATATCAGGAAAGAACACTGTCATAGTTAAAGGTGCATATGACAGCCTTATAAAAAGGTGCATTAACGAACATGATGGAATTTCTTCTGGAATGAATGACCTGATGACAAGCGATGCGCTGAGAGTAATTGCCGTGGCTTACAGAGAAATAGAAGCGCTTCCTTCCGGTCCGGAAATTGAAAAAATTGAAAACGATCTGACATTCCTCGGACTTATAGGAATGACTGACCCTCCGAGGCCTGAGGCTGCATCAGCTGTTGAAACTTGCAGAGGCGCAGGGATAAAGCCGGTCATGATAACCGGTGACCACGCATCTACTGCTTCGGCAATAGCGCGTGAGCTGGGGATACTCAGTGATTCAGACATCACGCTTACAGGCGCCCAGCTTGAGTCGATGTCAGAGGAGCAGCTGGACTCTGCGATATCAGAAATATCCGTATATGCACGTGTGTCCCCAAAAGACAAGATCCGCATAGTAAGGGCATGGCAGAGAAGAGGCGCGGTAGTTTCCATGACCGGAGACGGCGTAAATGATGCTCCTGCGCTCAAGGCCGCAGACATAGGGTGTGCGATGGGCATAACCGGCACAGATGTGGCAAAGGAAGCCTCAGACATAATACTCACAGACGACAATTTTGCAACTATAGTGGAGGCTGTCAGGGAAGGCAGAGGGATTTATGAAAATATAAAGAAAGCAGTCATGTTTCTTATCGGAACCAACACAGGTGAGATACTGTCCGTGTTCATTGCGATGCTTCTATGGAGAACAAGTCCTCTTCTTTCAACTCAGCTCTTATGGATAAATCTTGTTACCGACAGCTTTCCGGCAATTGCGCTTGGAATGGAAAAGACTGATCCTGACATAATGAAAAGGCCTCCAAGGCCGACGGATGAAGGTTTTTTCACGGTATCCACCTCTATACGGGTGCTGCTTCAGGGCACAATGTTTGCAGCTCTAACTCTGTCTGCATTCTGGTATGCATCAGAGATTACAGGAGACATAGCTTCCGGGCGGACCATGGCATTTCTGGTGCTCGCACTGTGTCAGATAACCCAGGCTTACAATATCAGGTCTGAAAAGTCACTTTTCAGGATAGGAGTATTCAGCAGCAGACATCTCAACATAGCATCATCGATTTCTGTACTGCTCATGGCGATGGTGGTCTTCACTCCTCTGAGAGTATTCTTCGGCCTTAATGTGCTTTCTCCATATCTTTACTATATGTCTGTAATCATGGCACTCGTACCTGTCGCTGTAATGGAAGCCGCCAAATTTGCAGGACTCATTAAAAGCTGATATACTGAGCTTACTATAATTCATATTAACAGGAGATGATCTTATGCTGAATATTTCATACAGAAGTCTAATCGATAAATCACCGGTCGGATATGCTCTTCACGAGATAATATGCAACTCAGATGGAGAGCCATGTGATTATATTTTCATAGAGGCCAATGCTGCCTTTGAAAAATTCACCGGACTGAGCGTGACTGACATTAAAGGAAAAAAAATAAGTGAAATCCTGCCTTATATAAAGAGTGAGGCCTTTGACTGGATATCATTTTACGGCAACATCGCCCTTAACGGAGGCGAAGAGGAGTTCCAGCAGTATTCAGGCGTACTCGGGAGATGGTATACGGTAAACACCTATTCCCCTGAAAAAAACTATTTCGTGACATTTTTTACAGATATAACTGAAAATCTGAGCAAGCAGAGCAAGATACAGGACCTACTTTATGAAATATCGAAGGAGTTCGTAAACGTAAAGACCGAGGATATCGAATATGCAATAGCAGATTCCCTTGAAAAAATGGGAAATGCCACAGGAGCGGACCGGGTGTATATATTCAGATATGATTTTGAAAGAAATTCATGCTCAAACATATACGAATGGTGCTCTGAAGGAACAGAGCCCAGGATAGAAAGGCTCTCAGACATATCGCTTGACCTTATTCCTGAATGGGTGCAGTGCCATATAAGCGGCAACACGCTTTTCGTGAATGACGAGTCCGAGCTGAGATACATCGAGGAAAGAAAGAATCTTCGGCTTCATGAGATAAAAAGCCTTATAGCCGTTCCCGTGACATATGACAACAGGCTCTATGGATTTGCAGGATTCAACTCCATAAATAACTCATATCACTACTCCGAGCTCGAGCAGAACCTGCTTCAGAACTTCGGACAGCTGCTACTCTCACTGATGCTCCGAAAGGAAATAGAGGATTCAGTATACATCAAGAAGGAGATATTTCGGACCACGCTGCTCTCTATTGCAGACGGCGTCGTATCTGTCGACAATGAACAGAACATAATACTGATGAATGAAGCCGCAGAAAAGCTCTCCGGAATCTCATACAGAGAGGCACAGGGAAAACCTGTATCTGAGGTCCTGAACTTCATGCACGAAGGCGCTTCGATTCCATGCAGCACTACCGTAGAGCGAGTCATAAAGACCGGGATCACAGAGAAGATATCCGATGATGTTCTTCTCGTACACAGAGACGGGCTGCAGATACCCGTGCAGTACGGCATATCTGCAGTAAAAAATAAGAAAAACGATACAAAGGGCGCAGTAGTCATAATAAGAGATGTGACAAGCGAGCGAAACATACAGAAGCAGGCAGAATACCTGAGCTTTCATGATCATCTCACAGACCTTTACAACCGGAGATTCTTTGAAGAGGAGCTCCTGAGGCTTGACACCCTCAGAAACCTTCCTTTATCAGTCATTATGATTGACGTGAATGGCCTCAAGCTCACAAACGATGCATTCGGGCATGAGACAGGCGACCGACTCCTCAAAAAAGTTGCCGGGATAATGAAAAAAGAGTGCCGCAACGATGATATCGTGGCAAGACTGGGCGGAGACGAGTTTTCAGTGATACTTCCAAAGACCGATGCTGTACAGGCAAAACTCATAATGGACCGGATAACAGGCTCCGCAGATAAGGAAAACCTCAAATCCATAGTTATATCAGTAGCTGCCGGATATGCAACCAAGACTTCTCCAGACCAGAATATAGACGAGATAATAAAAATCGCTGAAAACAATATGTACAGTGATAAGATAAATACAGGCAAGCGGATGAGAAGGAAGACTTTTGAGCTTATTACAGTCAATCTTTTCGAAAAATACAGCTATGAGCAGGATCAGACCAAAAGAATGAAAAAGCTCGCAGCCAGGATAGGATCTGCCATGGGACTCTCAAAGGATCAGATATCGACGCTTGAGACCATATCCTATTACCATGATATCGGCAAGATAATAATCCCTCCAAGGCTCCTTAACAGGCCCTCAGACCTTTCCCTCGAGGAATATGATCTCGTACAGAGACACGCCGAGGCTGGATATCAGATAATGAAATCGCAGGAAGAGTATTCATCAATCGCCATATACGTCCTCTCCCATCATGAGCGATGGGACGGAAACGGATATCCGAGAAAGCAGAAGGAACATGAGATCCCGCTTCTTTCAAGGATACTGGCAGTGCTTGATGCTTATACTGCAATGACCGGAAATCTCCCTTACAAAAAGAGCCTCTCCACAGATTCGGCCATAATGGAGCTGAAGAAGAACGCCGGCCTTCAGTTTGACCCTGAGGTAGTCGATATATTCACTGGAATATTGCTCGAAGAAGAGATCTGAAGCGGTAAATCCTTTTCATTTTCCACACTTGTGTGTTAAAATCATAGTATTATGGTGTCCCATGGTAAATAACATTATATTTTGTAACAGGAAAGGATTAAAAATGAAAAAAAGTAAACCAAAGTTTCTGGCAGCAACCCTTGCATCGCTTATGCTTCTTTCAGGATGCGCCGGTTCTACTGACAGTGCGACAGTAAAGAACGTCGATGAATATATAAAGCTTGGAAACTACAAGGCTCTTGAATATACCCCAGTCGCAGTAGAAGTCACAGACGAAGAGGTTGAATACGAGATATCCAGGATAATGAGCGAAAATGCGACTTTTAATGAGATCACTGACAGACCGATTAAAGATGGCGACATTGCAAACATAGACTATGAAGGACTGCTTGACGGGACTGCATTTGAAGGCGGCACGGCTACAGGATATGACCTCAGTATCGGCTCCGGAACATTCATACCGGGCTTTGAATCACAGCTCATAGGCGTAAATGTCGGAGAGAGCGTAGACCTTGACATAACCTTCCCCGAAGAATATGGCAGCGCCGAGCTCGCAGGCAAGGCAGTGGTATTCAAGGTAAAGGTAAACTCAATAAGCGAAAAGATCGTTCCCGATTTCAATGAAGAATTCGTTAAGGAGAATTCAGATTTTGAGACGGTTGAAGAATACAGAGCTGATGTAAAGGCTTCGCTTCAGTCTGAAGCAGACTATGCAGACAAGCTTACCCTGCTTGAGATGTTAGTCTCATCATCAGAAGTCCTTAAATACCCTCAGGATCAGACAAATGAATATATAGAGGCAATGAACAAGGATATAGAGCAGACTGCGGCGCAGTACGGAATAACCGTTGACAAATTCCTGAGCACATATCTTCAGATGACTCCCGAACAGTTCCAGGCAGATGCAAAAAGCCGAGCTGAGTCAACAGTATCAGAGGAGCTCGTAATGCTTGCAATAGCAAAGGCAGAAAATCTGGAAGTAAGCGATGATGAGTACGATGCATCTGTAGAAAGATATACAAGATCATTTGGATTTGAATCTTCTGAAGAGCTCATATCTCAGTATGGCAAGGACCTCATAAGAAAACAGGCCCTGTATGACAAGGTACTGGATTTTCTTCTTGAAAACGCGGTGAAAGCTGAGTAGAATTTTCTAAAAACAGTAATAATGCCAAGAATAATAATTTAATAATGAGTTTGAAAATACCGCCGCAGGAAAACTTCCCGCCGCGGTATTTTTTTATCATACTGCTCTTCTGACAATTCCAGCCATTATACAGTACATATCTTCATTTGTGAATTCATCTTTATCCATTATTTCCCTGTATGCGGATTCGCTTATTACATACGAATTTTTGAGTCCTTCCAGTGAGCTGAAGTTTCTTTTCATAGCCTTGCCTGCTACGGCAATCATGTCCTCAAGCTCTACATATGAGCCCTCCTCCATATCTGAAATCAGGCTCCTGTCGATCCTGCTTTTTGAATTGTTCTCGATAAGGTAAAGCATGCTGTCAAGCATCTGGTAAGAAGCTCTCTCGTCCAGCCTGTAGTCATTGTCATAATTCATGCTCAGAAGCGCCCTGCTTCTCATGTATCTTATCTGCTCCTTTGCATAGCTTTCTTCTATGGGATTGCTGTTCTGATAAGCTACCAGCCTCACCCCCTGATCAAAGAGCATGTTTCTTGTCTGAAGGAGCAGCTTGTCATTTTCAGCCATCTCCGAAACAGATATGGAATTTTCTATTATTACCTTTGACATAACTCCGGCAGCCTCGCCCATTCCCATGAGCACCGGAACCGTCCTTGCGCTTCCAAAGGCCACTGAATCAAACCCTGCACACTTGCTCGCAACGAATATCCCGTCCACATCCTGCGGTATCATCATTCCTGCCGTTATTCCATATGGCCTCGTGCCTGAGAGTATGGTTCCGGAATCCCCCTTCTTCTTTGCCTGTATGTCTATAGGGTAGCTTCCTGAGGCAATGAAGTTCTTTGGAAACACATTATCGAATACTGCCTCTGCAGTAAGAATATCCTTAGCAACCAGATGCCTTGTCTCCCTGAAATAGAACTCAGGAGCTACATCCACAAGCTCTGCATTTTCAAATCCTGTGAGGTTTTCCCTCATGTAGGGGATCACGTCCTTAAGTATTCTTTCCCTGGCTTCGAGCCTTATAAGCTCATCTGCCGCCTTGTCGTAGGGATTCATGTCAAATATCTGAAATGCATTTACAAGAACCGTTCCGTCATCCTGAAGTCCCAGGTTGAGTCCCCTCATCTGCATCTTTGGATTGTCCACGGGGCAGTTGAACATCTCCTCATAACCCCAGGCGCTGGTCCCATTTGCACCGGTCTTGGGATCTCCGTCATACTTGAGGTGGTCCCTTACGCTGTCCCAGTCGATTCCGTCTATCTTGAATACCAGAGTCGTCGCCTGATACTGATTCTTAAACCCCCGGTCTTCCTTTCCCTCAAGGAACCTTGCTCCTGCTTTCATAGCTATTTCGGCATTCGGAGTGCAGTCGATCACTACCTTCGCCCTGATGTTTAAAGGATCTGTATCTTTGCAGAGAGTAATCTCTGAGATTCTTGAACTACTGTCATAGCTGTAGTCGAATGAGCTGTCATCTATGAAAAGCACCTCTGCTCCGCTCTCAGCAAGAATTGTTTCAAATGCTCTCTGAGCCTGCTTTACATCAAATGCCTTCCGCTTTCCGGTAAGCTTGTAGAATCTGTCGAATATCCCGTGGTTGAGATAATTTTCCGGATAAAATCTCGTGTCAAATACGCTGTCCTCGTTGTCGGGAGCATAGTTGAAGTCTATCATATTGAGCCAACCTAGGGTATAGAGCCCTCCCGCTGCTTCTCTTTCAAAATCCACGAGCAGCGTCCTCAGCCCGTTTTTTGCCGCACTGGCTGCTGCCGCGACTCCCTCAGGGTCGCTTCCAAAAACTGCGACATCATACTCCTCATAGCTCACAGGCATGACCGTATCCTGAGTATCTGAATTTTCCTGCGCATATGCAGGAACTGCATCAATCCCAAAAATACCACTTACGGCTGCAGATGCTGCAAGCATGATCGCCAGTATTTTTTTTCCATAACCTTTCATGTTTCCTCCATCTGTTTTATTTTTGATTCATCATTGACTTTTATATTATATCCCTGGCAAAATTTATTGTCAAATCAGGAAATCGTTTACTCCTCGCATCTCAGTAATATTAACCTTTCCGGCTTCCTTTTTTCAGCAAAAAGCATTGTTTTAATATTATTTTTACATTAAAATAAGAATAAACGAGTTTCACCACAGTTGTAAAATTAAGGAGACTATATATGCTAAAAGGTATCGCCGCTTCAGATGGAATTGCAATTGGCCGGGTACTTCTTCTTAAAAAAGAAATCCCCGTCATAATGAGAACGGTGATTTCGGAGTCCGAAATCAGCTCTCAGCTGAGGATTCTCGAGAATGCACTCAAAAAATCAATATCTCAGCTAAAGGCCATTCAGTCTGAATCTGATGAAAATATGAGCCTTATTCTTGATTCTCACATCATGATTCTTGAAGATACTGAACTCATAAATGCAATCCGCCTCAAAATAGAGACTGGAAAACAGGATGCTGTATCTGCAGCTGATGAGACCCTCAGATTTTTTGCTGATATGTTCCGAGGAATGAAAAATGACTACATGAAGGAACGATCCGAAGACATCACCGACATAGGCTACAGACTCATAATGAACATGCTGGGAAGAGAGATCCATTCCCTCAGATCCATAAAAGAACCGGTAATAATAGTCGCACATGATATAACCCCTTCAGATACGGCTCAGATGAAAAAGGACATGGTGCTGGGATTTCTTACAGATATCGGAGGAAGAACATCCCATGCGGCCATAATGGCAAGATCGCTTGAAATCCCTGCAATACTGGGCCTTGGAAACATAACTTCATCAGTGGAGCATGGAGACAGGGTCTGCTTTGATGGCTCAGAAGGCACAGTCCTCATAAATCCGGACGATGAAAGCGTAGATATTTACTCCATGAAGGCGGTAAAACTCCAGAAGGAAAAAGAGCTGCTGTCCGTGTTCAGGGACAGGCATTCAGTATCTTCAGACGGCAGGAAGGTTGAGATATGCGCAAACATAGGAAATCCTTCCGATGCTCTAAGAGCTAATGAATACGGGGCGGAGGGCATAGGACTTTATCGAACCGAATTCCTTTACATGGACAGGCCGTCCATGCCAACGGAGGAAGAGCAGTTTCAGGCATACAGGATAGTACTTGAAACCATGGGAGAAAGACCCGTGATAATACGTACGCTCGATATAGGCGGGGACAAGAACCTTCCATATCTTTCAATCCCGGAGGAGACAAATCCTTTTCTTGGCTATCGCGCGATGAGGATATTCCTGGACAGGCCCGAGATATTCAAGGTACAGCTCAGGGCGCTTCTGCGGGCCAGCGTATATGGAAAGCTTCGAATAATGTATCCAATGATATCCAGCGTCGAGGAGGTAAGATCCGCAAATCTGATTCTCGAGGAATGCAAGCGTGAGCTTGATGCGGAGGGTATAAGCTATTCAAATGAGCTGCAAAAGGGAATAATGGTAGAGATTCCCTCTGCTGCAATAGCCGCAGACCTTATTGCAGACGAAGTCGACTTCTTCAGCATAGGAACCAACGACCTTATCCAGTATACCTGTGCAGTTGACCGAATGAACGAAAAAATATCCGGACTCTACAATCCATTCAATCCAGCGGTGCTGAGGCTCATAAAAAATGTGATCGACGCAGCCCACGACAACGGAATATGGTGCGGAATGTGTGGAGAAGCTGCCGCAGACAGCCGACTCATACCGCTTTACCTTGGAATGGGGCTGGATGAGTTCTCTATGAGCGCAGGCTCTATGCTCAAGGCACGAAAGCTCATTTCCGGGCTCTCTTATGAGAAAATGCAGATCATGTCCAGGGATGCGCTTAAGATAAAGACTTCTGATGACATAATAGCTTTCCTTGCTGAAAACTCAATATACGATGGTAATGCTTAAAACAAATCAGACCACAGCGCCATTCAAGGCTCTGTGGTCTTTTTTTATTCATTGTCCTTATAATACTCTGACACTCTATTCTTTCCTTCTGCCTTGGCTCTGTAGAGAGCCTCATCTGCTTCTTCTATCAGCTGATCGACCGTCTTTTCTCCAGAGCGGGTACCTGACACTCCTATG
>SAAM01000392.1 GCA_009929415.1 Clostridia bacterium
AAAGCAAAACAGTACTACTCTTCAGTGGATGGATGCTACTACTGTTGCCAGGCTTGCCATAAGCATTAACTCAACAATGGTTCGACGTCCTTCCAGTACTCAACAGAAACCTTACTTTACACGTAACTTCTATCCAATGGAGAAACCGTGGGATCTTCCTATACTTAAAACTAACACTTCACTTTCTTTCTCAAACCTTGGGGTCATACCATTCGATGAGACACATTGCCGCGATACTCGTGGTACCCAAAAGATTGTCCATTTCTTCATTACCGATGACAAGTTTGAGTCAGTGTATTATTACCCAGAACATTGCATCGAAAAAATATCACAATATGATTATATTCTTACTCCTGACTTCAGTTTATACACTGACATGCCTCTATCTGTACAACTTTTCAATACATTCCGAAATAGGTGGTGTGGGGCGTTTTGGCAGGAACTGGGATTATCAGTATTTCCTACTATTTCATGGGGCACGAAAGATACTTTTGATTTTTGCTTCCAAGGAGTCCCTCAAAAAACTATTGTGGCTATTTCTACACTCGGATGCAAACATAACAAAGATACATTTCTTCTTGGTTATCGAGAGATGCTGAGAAAGCTCAATCCTGAATTGGTATTGTGCTTTGATACACCTTTTCCAGAAATGGAAAAAGACACTGTCTTTATCGATTACGAACGATTTTCAAAGAAGGAGGGAAAAACTATGGGAGGACGTGGATCAGACTCTCGGTATGTAGGTCCAGAACAGTTGAACTTCGCCCTTGAAGTTGAAGAAAAAGTGATGCGGGTAAAAGCCCAAGCACAAACTGCTCAAAGCAATGAAATCGATACCTTTCCACCTATCGCTCTCAGAGCTTGTATGTGCTGTGGGGAGTATACCATCCCAGTTGAAAGTGAGTATGAGAAATGTCCCGTCTGTGGCTGGATAGATGATCCTCATCAAAATGTACACCCTGACGAAAAGGAAGGGATGAACCCTATCAGCCTCAATGAAGCACGGAGCATGTATACCAGAGGCAACCCGCTACCCTAGCGCTCAGCGAACGTCTCATACACCCTGCTTGATACAAGGGCATCGTACAACGCAAGTCGTTTCTGTTGGGTCTTGGCATAGATGGCAACTGCATCGCTGTTCGGCTCATATTTCACAGGATTCTTTGCTTGGATCTGTTCAAACGCCTTTTCGTGGTTCTCATAGACGCCGATGGCAACAGCACCACTCATCCATGCACCCAAGGAAGACGCTTCAGCAGAGTCAGCAATCCAAACCGGCTGGTTATAAACATCAGCTTGCATCTGGTTAAAGACGCCCCTCCGTGTCATACCACCGGCTATTGCTACCTTGGCAACATTGCCGCCCATCGTCTCTTTCACCAATGCAAAATTCAAAGCCATATCAAGCGAAATGCCCTCGAGCACCGAGCGAGCCATATCTCCACGAGTAGTAGAGAGCGTGACATTGAAGAACATACCCTTGGCCAATGGATTCCAGAACGGTGCAGCGACTCCCTTGAAATGAGGCATAAGAACTACACCATTTGACCCCACACTGGAAGTCAAAATCTCCTTGAAAGCCGTAGAGAACCCCTCTTCTTTCGGCAATTCCTTCAAGAACTGCTCTACAAACCACTGCATGAGAATTCCACTGGTGATAAGCCCGGCTTCAATAAAATAGGAGCCAGGAATGGTACCCGCACTGCATAAGGTCTTTTCAAGAGCATGAAATTGAGGCTGCTCTGCATATCCCAGCGTGAATGAACCAGTACCGGTATTTGCCACCACAACCCCGGGCTCAACCATCCCCAACGACATGGCAGCACAGCCTTGGTCTCCACCAGCGAGAATGACAGGAATCCCACTTGCAAGACCTACCCGTGAGGCAAACGACTCAGTGAGACGGCCGCATACAGAAGATGGCTCGATAATATGAGGCAACTTGGACGAGGGGATTCCCACCACCGCAAGAAGCTCGGGATCCCATTGCCTGGTTGCCAGGTTCATCATCAATGTACGTGAAGCCTGCGAAGCATCGGTTACGATTGAT
>SAAM01000393.1 GCA_009929415.1 Clostridia bacterium
GCTTCCATGACTTTGCTTGTTATTTCCTTATGACAGTAAATGTCTGTTTTCGATAATTCATGGAATCCATCATGAAAAAGGCTGGTAAGTAAGGATGGAAGTAATTTCTCAATTGATTGAATTGCGGTGATATAGATTTCTTCCTTATTGATCAGAATAATCGCGTTAGATTGAAAATAGCCTAGGGTCAATTCATGATATTTGATTAGCTGTTGATCAAAATCATCATCTAGAAATAGGTCAAGAAAGGAAATTTTATTTTTATTAAGTACCTTTCTTGCCCACCCATACTGATTGTCATTCACATATTCTTGATTCTTGTCATCCGTATGATAAGTGAGGTAATCATCGATACATTCTGGATGGTTTATCAGAAAAAATACTACCGTGCATCTTTCAACAAATGCTCCAGATAGTATTAATGCTGCCTCAAATCGTTTGTTTTGTATTAAAAAGCACAAATCATTCAACTGGGTAATCAATGGATAAAAAAGTGTCCTGATTATTGGATTGATAGATTGGTAGTTTTCATGTTTCTCGAAGAAATCAAGACTGTCGTTAAAATAAGCCCTCCAAAATTCAATTCTCTTGTATGGTATATCGATAGGAGTGGTCGCGAATTCTGGATTAGTATACTTCTGGACAATAAAACTAACAGCTTTCTCAATTTCCTGCTCAACAAGTAATTGGCGGTTGTTGCTTTGTACTGTTTCAGGCTTTGCCGCAAATGAACCAATATTTCTAATTAAGGCATCAAAGTTAATAAACGCTTGCATAACAACTCCTTTTTCTCGCTAATAGACGATATTAGCATAGATTGGTTGTTATTCATATCTTTATTATTTGAAGACAATCCTAACGCAGTCTTAATGTAAAGTGATAATTGGCCCATCTATAGGGTAAGGACATCAAGAGGGGTATTTTAACTCCTATAAAAGATAGTCAGATACTACATACCCATGAAATGCTCACGGCTATTCTATAATAGGTGTGATAACTAAAATGTGGCAGTTTGTTTCTTTCAACGGCTTTTATGGCCTCAAAGGGTGTCCTATCCATGTATCCTTCCATGTTGCGAATATTCATGTTCAGTCCTTCTTGTAAAAATTGGTTTCATAGCCGTCAGCATTGAGCAGCAACCCCTGCGCCCAATCAGGGACAATAGCCATCGATGTCTCTATGTTTTGGAGGTAAATGTTTGGAGGTGCCTCAATGACCACCTCATCGTGGATATGCATCACGATGCGGCATCCGACGGCCTCGAGTTGCTGCATAGCATGGCACAGCAGGTCGCGGCTGATGCTCTGGCAGAGATTCTCGGCCAATTTTGGCCCGTAGGTATCAATGCGTTCCCATTTCTTGGTAGCCCCCACGCCTTCATAGGTAACACAGTCACTGCCAAAGTCATTGGTCCCGATGCGGGGTTTCACGTATGCAAGCCTCCTACCGGATGGCAATCCGATGAATAGGAAGCCACTCTCATAGGAGAACCTGATCCCATGCGTACTGGTTGTGGCCTTGTCCCGTGCCGCCTGCTTTGCCGCCTCGTCCACATCCCACCAAAACCTGACGATGTTCGGATTGGATTGGCGCCAGACATCAACCAGAGGCTTGAGTTCTTCCTCCTTCAAACCCATTTCCAGGGCTCCCATAGCCTTAAGAGCCCCCACCGACCCGCCGTAACCGAGCGCCAGTTCGGCAATTTTCCCTTTTTGCCTTAGATGGCCGTTCTGGCCATGTTTCTCTACAGTAACCTTGAACATCATAGAGGCAGATGCACAGTAGATGTCTCCTCCCTGCTTGAAAACTTCAGACCTCCAGGACTCTCCGGAAAGCCAAGCTATCACCCTCGCCTCAATGGCAGAAAAGTCCGATACGATGAACCTATAACCTTTCCTGGGTATGAAGGCTGTGCGCACGAGCTGGGAAAGCGTATCAGGGACATCACCATAGAGCATCTTCACAGCCTTGTAATCACCGCTTCCCACCAATGCCCTGGCTGTGCCAAGGTCCTCCAGATGGTTCTGTGGCAGATTTTGCATTTG
>SAAM01000394.1 GCA_009929415.1 Clostridia bacterium
TGCCAGCTCGTCCAGACGCTTCTGGACCGTTGATATCTCGTCATTTATCCCCTGAAGCTGCTTCTCGTGCTCTGCCTTGTCCTTGCGAAGCTTCTCAAGGCGCTTCAGAAGGCGGTCCGTTTCAAATCGGGCCGCGGATTTTCCCTGATAAAGTTTAGAGGGGTCATCATCAGCAACAGTCCATATAAAATATGGCTGTTTGTTGTCCAAGATGCTGCTAACTGCACTATTGAACTCAAGTTTTACTGTCTTCACGCCCTTAAGAAGATCCTTACCTGTTTTCTCATCATAACGGGGAAAATATACCAACCCCTCCATCTCCCCCTGAAATTTAAAATTAAAGCGCTTATCATAATCAAGTGCTTTATAGAGTTTGTTACCTATACGTAATTTCACCATTAAATCAAAAGGACCAGGATGCATTGTGGGACCGTTATTGACAAATTTAATGTGGATCGGAATCATTTCACTCAACTGAAGCGCCTGCAGAAAATTATACTTATAATCTTCCGCCTCATTCTGAGTCCATAGGTTTTTTTGTGACTCTGACTGTACATAGGCCTCAATAAATTCAGCGGAGTAATACGTACATGTAATAGTTAGATTATTACCAAATTCATTTGCAAAATACTGCTCCTTTACCCATCGAGAAATTACCTGATCGTATCCTGCAGCCAAAGAGGCGTTAGCTGCAATAAAAATGGAAATAATTAATGACAACGCAATAATAAATATCTTCTTCAAATCGAATTCCTCCTAAAGTAAAGAGCATTGCCATACTATAAAACAAAAAAGAGAGACCCGCAAGGGCCTCTCTTTTAGTTATTGCTTAAGTCAGACTAGAAATTGACTGTTGTACGGAAGGAAATTACATGATCCTGTCCGTCGCCGTTTGCGAGTCCGAATACGCTGTTGTCGCCGTAGTCGATATTGTCATAAGCGAGACGGAAGTTGATAGCCGGAGTGTACTGATAGCTTGCACCGACAGACCAGTTCTTAGTTTCGTCCATTCCAGTGACATCAAAGTCAAACTGAGCATAACGAAGGAACGTGCTCCACTTGTCGTTCCACTTCTGGTCAGCGCGAATCAGCCAGTATGTGCTTGTTCCGCCCGGGTTCAGAGCTGCTGCAGCAAGTTTGCCGGCACTGGTGGGATTGGCACCGATCCAGTTGTAGGTGATACCAGCCAAGTTATTGCCGAGGAAGGTGTTGTCTTCCTGTGCATATTCGATCCAGAGGGAAGTGAACTTAAGAAGATCCTGCTTCATGATCAACTGGGCCTTCCAAGACTTAGGACTATCGTCGACTATTGGATAATCAATGTTCTGGAAGTAGTAGATACCCTGGAGAGTTACTGCAGGTGTAAAGTCAAATCCTGCATATACACCATAGGTATTCACAGACTCAGCAAGATTACGATCTCCGTTAAGCCAGTAGCCCATAAGTCCGCCGCGGAACCTCTCGCTGAAATCACCATGGAGTTTCACTGCATAGGTCATGTAGTCATTGTCACCCAGAGTTCCGATCTGATCATCAATGGCATCGAGATCGCTGCCACGGCCTACAACTGCAGTACCCGTAAACATTCCCCAGGTCTTCTGGAACTGGAAGCCTGTGGTGTCGAAGTCGCCGAATGTTGCGTCGTTGTTGATGTCCATTCCGTTGTAGAAGCCAAGGTCACCTTCCCAGTCAACGTTGAAACGTCCAACGCGGAACTGAATGTCATAGGGAAGCATCGTTGTGATCTGGAAGCGTGCCCATGAAGCATCCATGTTGTTCAGACGGCCGTAGAATGTGGTGTTCTCATCAACAAACTTGTAAATGTGGAGACGCGCACGGTTCATATTAGACTGCTTGTCATCGCCGTATGCTCCGCCATCGATGTCTGCAAATTTCCAGTCATGACGGAATTCACCGGTGATCTTCCATCCGCCTATGTTCTGCTCGAGGACTGCTACGCGTTTGTCGAGTTTGTCGACTTTCACGCCGAGTGCGTCGAGTTCGTCTTTGAATTCCATGACGAGCTTCTTCAGCATTTCGAG
>SAAM01000047.1 GCA_009929415.1 Clostridia bacterium
GTAGCACTCGCCTTTTGATGACAAAGGACCAGTCCGAAGACTGGTCCTTTTCTATGGGCGCGATTGGGTTTGAACCAACGACTTCTACCGTGTGAAGGTGCATATTTGAATAAATAGGTATGTCAGAAATCTGGCTACGTACAGCTTTATTTTACTCTAGAGTACTACTATCCAATGATTTAGTAAACACATAATTTCTTAAACTTTCTCTTTGCTGCTCTAAGGTACTCCTCATAAAGGGGTATGTTGCATACCCTTTTGCATACCCCTTTATATGTTTGCATCAATCTTAATAAGACTCATTATACAAAACTGTGTAGTAATTCGGCTCCAAAGATTTTTTTCCTTTTGTTAAATCAAACCATTCAAGCTCTGTACCAGCATAGTGGATCACAATATCAGAAGGGCCATATAGTGCCCAAGGGCCAATCCTTTCAAGAGATTGAGGCAGATAAATATCTTTCAAATTCTTACAATAGTAAAAAGCTGATTCATCGATTAACTTGACACCTTCTGGTACAAATACTGTTTGAATTTTTGAATCCTCTGCAAAAGCAAACATACCAATCCTAGTAATAATCTCATCATCAATACTATCGGGTATGACTACCTTTTTTTCATTATTTTGAAGGGATTGATTAAGGCCAATTAAAGTACCTTCACCGTCTGATAAAAATTTCGGCTCAATCATAAATCCTGTGGGATTTTCTCAGCCACAGGGTTCCTGACATAGCCTTTCCTGCTTGCATCAAAGAGCTTGAGGAAGAAATAATCGTCATCAGGGTAGCCGTACCCTTGCCTTCTCAAGGTCTTGATTTTGTGATTGATCCCCTCGATCTTCCCTGCTGAGATGTCATAGGTCGCATGGGCGATGATACCCTCGAAGTGGTTGTCCAGCAGTCTGCTGAACCAGAGCAGGTGCTTGTTGCCTGTAGCCATGCACATGTCCATGATCTCAGTGATTGCGTCTGCCATGGATGGCTCATCAGTCATCTTGTAGGCTTCACAGAGCTTTTCCTTGATCAAGTCCAGGGTGAACAGGAGCTTGTTCTGCCTGATGAGATCCTCATATCTGGCTAGATGGCCGTCCTTGCGGACTACCTGCTCCTTGCTGAACAGCGAGCTTCCCTTGCTGAGAATCTTCCCATCCTCTGCCTCCGGGTCCTTCCTTGCAAGGGTCTGCTTGGAAGAGGTAAGGATATATCTGCTTCCCTTGAGGGATTTTGCAGCCTTCTCATCCCCCTCTGCAATGAGCCGTCTCTGCTCGTCCTTACGGATTTGGCCCACCACCTTGTCGTTGAAGTTCTTGACGATATGAAAGTAATCGAAAACCGTCTGGATGTGGGGACAACGGTCTTCAAATGCCTCCTGGAAGTCGCTGTTCATGTCGCAGGCGACCGCCTCAACCCCATCCATCCAATCCTCTCCCACGTGCTCGATGAACGAATAGACCGAGACCTTCTTCTTCCCATGGGCGAGCCAGAGGATGTGGCCGGTCACCATGTCTATGATGATCACCGCATACTTGTGCCCGTCATGGAGCTTGAACTCATCGATGCCCAGGTACCTCGCCTGCCGCTCGGGCTGGATGAGACGCTCCCCGTCTACGGTGTACTTGTCCTTCAGTCTCTGCAGGTCGATGTCCTTGACGGTGTTCCTGCCGAGTCCTGTCAAGTAGGCAACTTGCTTGTTGGTAAGGCCATAGGCGAGCAGGTCCCTGGTATAGTTCAGCAACTCACAGTTGATGCGGTGCCCTTTGGCCTGGAAGGGGACCTCCTGCATGTGGCTGTGTCCGCAATGGGGGCAATAGTAGCGCAGCTTGGTGAACCTGAGACAGCTCAGCTTGTCTCCGAAACACAGATGCCTCAGGGTGGCCTCACAGCGGTCATGGATGTGCATCTTCCTGCCGCAATTCGGGCAGAGGCTGTCCTTTTCATTTCCCTTGAGCTGTCCATGCAACAGGTACAGCTCCCGGTTGGATGCAGTTGTAACGATTTCTGTCTTGTAATTGTGGAAGTCTTCCAATGATGAGGGCAATGTGATATAGTTCATGCAGGGCTATCCTCCTGTTTGATTAAGTGTAGTGACCTAATAATACAGGGATGGCCCTTCCTTATGCAATCAGCTTCAGATACTCAGATGCTCTTGTTTCTCTATACTTTAACAGCTTTGTCCAATCCCACAAAAAAAGTGATTGAACCATTTTAATAAGTAGCTTTATACTAATAGGGATAGATTATATGAGGAATTTCCAAATTCTCATTAGTAATAGACAGAGTCTATATGGTTAACCAATAGGAATTCAGGAATTCTGAGCAGTATATTTTTTAATATCTAAAGTAACACTATTTCTAATTTTTCTTTGCAATTAAACTGTACATTGACTTCAGTTGAAATCGGTTGAGAGGTTGCTAGTGGAACAGAATAAGAAAACCCCTGAGTATTGGGATAATCTTGGTTATTCCTATTTAGAGACAGGTGATCCAGACAAGGCAATACCTTGCTTTAGACAGGCCGTAGAACTGGATAATAATTTAGCATTGTATTGGGATGATCTCGGCTATTCCTATATGAAAGCAAGTGATCCAGACAAGGCAATACCTTGCTTTAAGCGAGCTGTAGAACTGGACGATAACGTAGCATCGTATTGGGACGATCTTGGTTCCTCTTATGCCAAATCGGGTACGCTAGGTATGGCTATATCTTGCTTTAAGCATGCCATAGAACTGGATGATAAAAATGCCTCATATTGGGATCATCTGGGAATATCGTATATTGACAATAAAAAGGTTGATGAAACCTTAGCCATAGCATGCCTAAAACAAGCTGTAGAATTGGATGAGGGAAAGGCCTCGTATTGGGACAATCTTGGAGTAGCTTATTACAATTCCAAAGATTACGCCCAAGCAATAGAATGCTATACCAAAGCAATTTCATTAGATGAAAATGTGGCTAGATTTTGGGATCATATGGGAATGTCCCATAATAATTGGGGAGCATATGCCCAAGCAATAGAGTGCTATAATCGAGCAATTGAACTGGATAAAAGCGAGGCTAAATTCTGGGACCATCTGGGAACGGCTTATAATAATATTGGAAAGCACTTTCAAGCAATTGAGAGTTGTAAGCAAGCGATTGAATTGGATGGAAGCATAGCCTCATATTGGGCCCATCTCGGGAATGCGCTTTATGATAGCAACAATTTTATCGAAGCAGAAAAATATCTTCTTAAAGCAACGCAAATAGATTGGGATTGTTCTCGAGCCTGGAAAGGGCTCGGAGAAACGAACCTCAAAATAGGAACCAGGGAAAAAGCAATTCAGTGTTTTTATCGTGCCTTAGCATTTGAAAAGGAAATGGATTCCATTTTTTCAATAATTGAAGAACTCAACAAAATAACGTTTGCTCCATTTCTCTTCTGCCGTATCCTTCAAGCGCTCCCTCCTTTTTTCTTTTATAGTTTATGGAGGGAGCTACTTGGAAATTCAATTGAGCAAAGTAAGGCCATACGGTTATTTATTGACAATCTTAATGAAAATGATTCTCGAACCAACACAACAAGGGCATTAGTAAATTATTTCATGGGAGATCCAATTGAAGCCTATCGAATTTTCGATACAGAGATAGATAGCGATGAGAATGCAATGATGGATGTACTCTCTCAATATTATTTTGTACTCTCGTCAAAAGCTTTTCTTGAACCATATGAAAGCATATTGAATTTTGCAAAAGAAGGTGCAAAAAAGCTCATGAATGAGCATGATGAAACTATTCCAACCTCTGAATTATACTATATCGGCATGCTATATCTTGAAGCGGGTGATACATCTGAAGCTCTTGCATTATTTAGAAAATCAGAAGCGTTCCTACCCTCGTTATATATGCTTGCATATCTGTATCATAGTACGAAACAGAAAGAAGAAATGGAGCGATGCGTCTTGTCCATTCTTGAAGAAGAACAAAAGCTTTTACCTTTTAAGAAAGGCTTTTTACTTAATTTCGGCCTTACAAAAGTATCATTTGATCCCAATGATTATTGGGAAAAACTACTCCATTACGCTCATTATAGGGAAGTTCAAAAGGTACACACAGTAATTACTGAGTATATTCATGAGCACCCTCAAAGGGGGTTCAATTGGAAGAGATTTTCTTCGAATCCATATAAAATTGTTGATGTTTGGAAATTGCTTGATTCTTGTATTGAAAAAGGAAATGCAAGAAAAATACAGTTGCAGGCAAATGATGAACAAAAAATCACTCAAAAGATCAGCGTTACCTTTGGAACGCATGTAACCGAATGGAAAGCAATAGAGTCTCCCGATCTCTTAATACAAAAGCTCGGTGAATATATATTAGAGCAACATACGTTTCTTGAAGAAAAAAAGAACATGAATGATTTTCAGTTATTGCTTTTCTTGTTGTATTATGAAGGCCAAATTAATCCTGAAGATAGAATATTATTGCTTGCATATCTCAGTTATATCGACTATACACATAAAATTGAATCAAAAAAGTCTTCAGGGGCAGTCCCCGTTAAGAATATACTAATCCCAATGGGAATAGAACCTGTCTTGCCTTTCCTTCTAAACGGCGGCTTGAACATCAATGATTTGTTTGGAACGTTACTCTCTGTATCAGTAAATATTGTAATACAGTATTTAATCCGATATTTTAATTCCTTATCTGGTTCAAGTAATAAGATCCCTTTTGCAGAATTCAGGAAAAATTTCTTTTCTTTTGTGATGCAATTAGATAATCATGCTGGCAGAAAGATGACAAAAGAATATTTACTCATGGAAGAATACATTACGAAAACCGTTTTTTGACTACCCTGCTACCCGCCATGCAAGAGACTTCACAAGTGAGGCCTGTTTACCTATAGGCCTCTTCCCTGATATTGCGCTATTCTTCGATTTTAATTGTCAATACCTCATATGGCTTTATCTCCAAACTCAGCACATCACTATTCTGTGCTACTTCAAGCGCATCCTCCTCCAACAGGTTTGTTAAAAAAGCTGTCCTGAATGCTTTTGAAAACGTGAGATTGAACTTTGTAAGCGCATTCTCACTTTCATATACACGTATCACAACACCACTTCCATCTTCAGATCTCTTTACAGTTTCTATAACTACGTTTTTACAATCAGAAGAAACAAAGGAGAATTTGCGTTCAGGGGCTTTTCCTTCAATCTCCAACAAATCTTGGTTTACAAAATAACTGTTTGCCAACGTATCGGAATCAGAGAGATCACCTTCGTGTGGAAACAAGCTGAATTTGAACTCATGGGTTTCTTTGTCTGCATCGGGATTCGGGTAGATTCCACTTTTAATAAGTGATAGGCCAATTTCTCCATTTCTGACGCTGTGCCCATATTTACAATCATTCAACAACGCTACCCCATATCGTCTTTCAGACACATCAACGAACTTTTGTCCGCAAGATTCAAAACGAGCCTTATCCCAACTGGTATTCTGGTGGGTCTTACGTTTGATCGCGCCGGATTGGATATCAAATGTGGCCTCATCTGTATGTACATCCGCATCAAAGAATACCTTCAGAAGACATTGGGATTCCTTCCAATCAACACTATTCTTGAAATCGATTCGGGAAGAAGCAGCATAAAAGGTTATCCATTGGGTAATAGTGGACTTGCTTATCACCTTCTCAACCTTCAAAGTGGCATAGAGAGGCCCAACATCTACCCATGCAAAGGATGTAATAGTTTCAACTTCCCAATACTTCTCTGTATAGTAGATATCAATATCCCAGTTATCGTAATTCATAGGCTTGTCCTCGAACATGACCATCCTATTTCCCTCAGTATTCTTCTTAAGGATATTTCTGTTGTTCTTTACATCATAGAGTTCAGAAATGGTGCCCTTTGCACTTAGTTTTACACGATAATACGGGGTTACAAGCTCATGGGAAGATTGAAATTCGAACGGTATATCCGAGGTTTCCGTACGAGCAGTCTTTTGGAATACCCTATACCCTTTGGAGGGAATATTTGTAACATAACAATATCCATTCTGGGCCGGATACCACGCATCATCACATTCCAATCCTTGGATATCCTTACCAACATATACCAAATCATGTCGCTCAAAGCCCGTCGTATTCAAGATAGTAATATATGCCGGGTCTTCTTCCACCAGACGCATTGCATCCTCTTGAATGAATGCATGTAAAGAATTTTCCAGCTCCTCGTATTCTACCTTTGTGACATCATACACACCCTTGATTGATGATCCAGGGAGAATATCATGGAATTGATTTACAAGTACCTTCTTCCAAAGTTTCTCCCTTTCTTTTACATGATCATTCCCAGATAGGACATCAAGCAATTCAAGATCCATCAAGGAAAATTCACTCTTTCTGTTTCCCCTCTTATTTCTTCCCATACTGGTAAGCGTCCCCCGATGATACTCAAAGTACAGCTCACCTTCCCATGTAGCCAATTCACGATTCCCTTTTACGGTTGCATCAAGAGATTGAAAGTAATCAGCAACGAACGTCTGTTTGACCCTCGGCATTCCTGGCAACCCTTTTTCCATTCTTCTTGCTGTTTCAAGCATCTCCTTGGTGGGACCACCACCGCCATCACCATAGCCATAGCAAATCAGAATGTCATTGTTGATCGCTTTGTCCTGATATCTTCTCCATGCTCCAATTACCGCATCAGGGTGAAGCCTTCCGTTGTATGTGGTAAAAAACTGTTTTGGTGACTGGCCTACTTCTGGTGTAGTAATAAAATAGGTAAGAATCTCAGAGCCATCGATGCCTTTCCACATAAACGTATCATGTGGCATACGATCAAACTGATTCCAATTAATCTTTGTTGTCATGAAATATTTGATACCACACTTTTTCAGTATCTGAGGCAATGCTCCAGAATAACCAAAAACATCAGGCAACCAAAGTATTGTGCTCTCCTTTGCGAATTCTTCTTTAAAAAACCGCTTTCCATAGAGAAACTGCCTTACAAGGGACTCTCCACTTGTAAGATTACAATCTGCCTCTAGGTACATACCACCTTCGCATTCCCATCGCCCTTCTTTGATTCTTTCCTGTACCTCTGCATACAACATTGGATAATGGTCTTTGAGAAAAGAATAGAGAACAGGTTGAGAGGACATAAACCGATAATCGGGGTACTCCTTCATCAGCCCAAGTACCGTCGAGAAGCTTCTTGCAACCTTGGCTTTCGTTTGTTCAACCGTCCAGAGCCAAGCAACATCAATATGGGTGTGCCCAATTACGGAAGCCGTTGGAGCCAAGATGGTATCTTTTGAATACAGGGATCTGTCCAGATAGGTTCTTGCTTCACGGACGGAATGAGAGAACTGCTCGGAGTATGGACAGCGGAGATCGAGGAGATTAACTGCAGTATTGAGCGTCCTTTCCAACTCAATGCGAGCTTCACTATCTGCATCAAGCCGTGAGAAACCTTCCAAAGGTACGAGCAGGTCATAGGAGAGCCCTTCTATCTCTGCATCGAGAACTTCCAATGTACAAAAAAGGTTGAATACGGAATGCTCCGTCCCCGTATACGCTTGGAGATCTATTGTATACGTTCGCCCAGATTCTCCACTGTATGTCAAGAATATGTCTTTATGATTGATATCAGCCCCTTGTTGGGGCGTTCCATCGACAAAGACAAGGAACTGGGGATTCATCGCATAAAAAGGTGATTCAATCTGTGAAGCCACACGGAGCTGAAGATGTTTGCCTGCAAAAGATTCTGGAACATCAAATGTAGTCCTGAACCAGAAATATGCATCATTCCCTGTCCATATATCCTTACTACTATCAAACAATTGCCAAGGAGCATCTGATGCAGTGGCTTCTTCAGGCGTTCTATAAAAGCCTTTCTTCATTTGCCAGTTATTGAGAGGAACCGTATCCATAATCGAAAGCTGTTTCAATTCTTTGGCAATTACCTCTATGCGCTTATCCAGAAAATCCATACCTACCTCATCTAGTACATAATTTGACACTGCTTTGTCCAGTATTCTTCTGGAGCTTTTTCCCAGGGAATACATCCAAGTCCATAAGGATTGAATACAATTTTTCCACCAGAAATTGTAAGCCTACACTCCAATTTCTTATCACCATCGAGACGGGCATCACCACCATCGATAAAGGAACAAGGTTCATGACGCATTGCCAGTAGCGTGACATCAGCCGGGGAACCGACCTTGAGAACACCCAACTCAGGGCGGCCAATCAGCTTTGCAGGAGCAGCTGTTACGTTATAGAGTACACGCTCCAAACTCAGACCAATATTCAGAAATTTATTCATTACCTCAAGGAGTGAGAATACAGGTCCCATGATGTTCTTGGTATAGAGGTCACTGGAAATCGTCTCTGGAATATGCCCAGCTTTGACAGCAGGAACGGCGTTGCGGAAAACAAAGCTTATTCCCCCATGACCCACATCAAAGAGCACACCTCTTTCTCTCGCCTCCCATATGAAAGGAGCTACAGTCCCTCCCTTTTCAATAATCTCAAACTGAGGGGCATACATATGTGTGTGGATATCTCCTGGACGCAACCGTTTCAACATATCAGGATACGTTCTATCTGGAAGATTTGGATAGAAATCAACCATCACTCGTTTCCCAGCAAGTTCCCCAGCTTCAAGTGCCGCATCAACACTAGCCCACATAGGATGAAGATCGTCGAAGGGCTTGGTAGTCCAGTAATGAGCTGTTTTAACACCAACAAGTAATTCAGGAAAACTCTTAATGTACGACGCTACAATCTCAGGATTGAGCATGTCCACTTCATTCTCCGCTTCAAGATCGAGCATCCCACGACAGGAAATATTCAGGAATGCTAATATTCTGACCGCAGATTTTTCGATTACCTGCTCCTTGAACGTTATAAAATCCCGCCAACCAGAAGTTCCTGCATCGACAATTGTTGTCACACCACTGGAAAAACATGTCGCATCAGGATCTATAGGATTGAGCGCGTTACTGGGAAGCGGCTTGAGGGGATATGCATGACAATGCATATCTATCAGGCCAGGAGCAACGATAAGCCCTGAGGCATCAATCAAACGAGCCTCGGAATCGACCAAACCAAGACCAATCTTAGAAATCTTCCCATCCTCAATCAATAGATCCTTTGTAAGGAAACGAGAGAATTCAGATGAGTAAACACTCCCATTTCGAATTAACAGTTTATGCATTTGCCTTGATCCTTATCTTTTGAACTGTACCATTGAAAGCTTTTATTGTAATGTCCTGATCTTCAGAACAATTGTATTGCAAGGTCCTCTGCTGCCCGGGCAACAAATCAAAGTAATTATCTTCCAAAACAATATGCTTGAAGGAGGCAGGAATCAGCTCCACAAACTTTGTATAGACAGAAGCAGTCAGCAGTATTGTTCCCTTTCTCTGTTCTATATGTATCTTGGAGAGAGGAAAACAAAGGTCTTTCAATTCTCCAAAAAGACTATTTTCAAGATATCCTTCATGTTCCCTAAATCCAGTAGAGAGAACATAATGACGCAACCGATTAGGGATACTCACATTGGGGCTGAATCTTCCTCCTACCGTTACATGATGAACAACCTTGACCTCTCCAGGCTTGACACAAAAAGGAATCTCTTTTTCAAAAACCGTATTTCCCCGTAAATCCTGTATCACAACCAAGGCATCATCAGAAAAAGTTTCCATAGAGTTGTTCACAACAACAATCTCTCTCTCATTTTCTGAAACTTCATGGATACTTAACATGACAGGACGAAAAAAACGACGCGCATAATAATAGGAAGCCTTAGGAATAAGGTCGTAGTCAATCATACTCCAACTCTGGCAACCACAACAATCATTTAGCTGCCAAATTGCAGCTCCTCCACAATACGGGTAGCCTCTGCGATAGTGCTCACACCCATATTTAAGTGCTTCCGCCTGTAAAAGCATCGACATTTCCACATATTCTTCCAGAGTCCTTGGCTCCCCTATATGTTGCTTTATATAATGCATCAATAACGAGGGATTCCCATCCCTATTGAAGTAATCATATGCATAATCGCCTAAAGAGATATCTTCTTTCTGCGTGTATTTCCTGATCGTCTCCAACGCTGGGGCTGCATGTAAACCAAACTCACTGGCAAACGTTGTATGGTCAAACCGATAATCCTGATAAGGAATTCCTGAAAACCATACATCCCAATTATGTCTATCACCTTGGGTCATTGAATTGACCAATGTACCACCAAAAGGAGAAGAACTCTCATAAGGACGATCTGTTCCAAGCTCTTTCAGAAGTTCTGGAATAAACCGTTCAAAAAGCATCTTCCCATACATTGGTCTCCCAAGATGAATCTTTTGGCAGATCATTTCTCCCTCAACGTTCCCAATATAGAAAATTACAGAAGGGTGATTATCAAGACGCGGTACGACAGTTCGTATTTCCTCTTCTACATTCTTCTGGAAGGAAGCATCAAAATCGGGATACTCCCCACAAGCAAACATGAAATATTGCCAAAGGAGAATCCCTTTACGGTCACAAATCTCATAGAAATGTTCCCTTTCGTAAATTCCTCCACCCCAAAGAATCAGGAGGTTCATTCCGGCCTTTCGCTGTTTTGAGTGGGTAGAATCCTAAAGAGGCAAAGTGATAGTGGAAAACTCTGGGAGTGCTGTGGTACTGTTTTGGTATCATAGGACAGA
>SAAM01000395.1 GCA_009929415.1 Clostridia bacterium
CCTGTCCATACCTTCCAAGATAAACAGGAGTAGTTGCAATGAAAAAACAACGAATCCTACTTTTGCTTGTTGTGCTGGGTATAGGCATGCTTAAGCTTGCTGCACAAGAAAGCCTTGTCTACCGGCAGACATTTGATACGAGTAAAGTATATTGGCCGGTAGATGACAATTTCAGCATCATCGGCGGCGAGTATGTATTGTATACAGAGAACCAGGAGCTCTATGCATATCTGGATCTCCCTTCCAAGGACGGCACCTTCCAACTCGGTACCAGGTTTATCTCTGGAAAAGACACTGCCGGGTACGGCCTGCTGTTCAGACTGCAGGACCCCTACAATTTCTATTTTTTCTTCGTTGTAGCGCAAGGGTATTTCCTTGCAGGTAAAGCCGTCGACCGCCAAGGAACCAACTTTTGCCCGTGGACCTACACCTCTGTCATCAAAGAGCAGGTGGAGAATACGTTGAAAGTCACCTACGAAGGCGAGAAACTCACCTTCTTGATAAATAACACAGAAGTCTTTTCTCACCAAGACTCAAGCTTTGAGAGCGGGGGCATCGGCCTCTACATCCAAGGCGGAGTGCGTGTCGCATTTGACAACATCCTGGTTTGGGAAACTACTGAGGATACGTAGTAGGATCCATCAATGCATGCTTGCATTCACTGCTCAGAGATAGAAGGTTATCCCCAGTGCAGTATAGGTATGGGCAAGCATGCCATCGAGACGGACTTCGGTACCTGGACTCTCCGTTCCAAAGAATTTCAGCACATCAAATGACGCAGAGTTGGAACGTATTCCTGCCTCTCCTACGAGAGCGAGATGCTTGTTGAACTGATACTCCATACCAAGCCCGATTTTCGTACCGTACAAATAGAGTGCGTCGATCCGTTCTTGTATTTCATCAACATCTTGTTGGTTTATCACAGAGTGGTCACCCACTGAGAATTCTGCATCGATTACGGGAATAATGTTATACAAGGCTGCTTTTACGAACATCCGGGCGGGTTTCTTGCCGAGAAACAGCTTCACGCCTACAGTCGGCATCAAGATCATTCCTTGAGCAGAGGCGGTTACTCTATCACCGTCTGCAATGCCCAGCGAATCGAAGAGATCCGCCTGCAAAAAGATTCCATCAATGCCTCCGGTTACAGCCAAAGGACCAAGATTCAGAGAAAATTCTGCACCTTGTATCTGCGTATTCGCCCTAATCTCCGTGATGGTCAAGCTTGCTCCACAAAGCATCGACGGGATCACCACCAAACACGCAACAACAATAATCAGACGAGATTTCTGCATACTCCACTCCTTCATCCAAACGCAATATGCCCTCCCTATCGAAAGGGTTTGTTTAGCTTGCTGA
This sequence comes from Clostridia bacterium, assembly GCA_009929415.1. GTDB lineage: Bacteria > Bacillota > Clostridia > Peptostreptococcales > Filifactoraceae > Proteocatella. The sequence continues at coordinate 1,360 of SAAM01000395.1, forward strand.
TGCATGAAGCAGGATTTGCTGGGCAGATTATCTACACGGTGAGTAGCAACTGAAACTAATCAGAAGTAGTGTACTACCTTTCAAGAAACCTGCAAGATTTTTTTCCCTACGATATTTTTCAGATGTTCACTAGATAGGTTGCAGTAAGAACAGGACCTTTTTGTACTGGTTCTTGCAAAAGTAGTGTCCGTTTATACGGCAGGCCGGCCTGTTCCATCGCCACCTCAAGAAAAAGCAAGAAAATTCCTATGTCGATGCTTTGGTAATAGGGAACCAAAGATGGAGGGATTATACCTCGCTTACGAAATACGCGATGGACTGACAACGTGTTGTCCTGCTCTTTCACCAACCAAGGCTGGGTGTTGCAGGCACTCGGAGCCATTCGCACCACTGGTGCAAGATGGTACGCATCCTCTCCTTCCCAGATAGCCTTGGCATCCAATCGGTTCAGCAGGGAGTCTTTCGTACGGAAACACCCCTCTTCCTGATTGGCTATGCACAGCATGCAGACGAAGTGCAACCCCTCATATTCACGCTCTTTCGGCCGGCCCATCCCGTACCAACAAGCCCCGATGTTCACTTTGGCAAGGTGGAGCTCAAGCTGTTCACCCAGATAGCCGATATTCTGCAAATACCCATCCTTACGCTCGCTGTACAGCAGCAGCGCATACTCACCCTGT
>SAAM01000396.1 GCA_009929415.1 Clostridia bacterium
TTCAGCCAGATAACGGATACTGTGAATACTCAGGGCATAGTCGCTCTTGTAGATATGCCCTCTCACGATCTGAAGGCCATACTTTCGGGTGAGAGGATGAGAGTGGTGATATTTGACAGGATCCAGGATCCGGGGAATGCCGGTACTCTTATAAGAACGGCTGATGCAGCGGGCTTTGATGCGGTCCTGTATACAAAGGGAACTGTGGACCTTTTCTCTCCGAAAGTGAACAGATCCGCAATGGGGCTCAATCTTTCGGTGCCTGTGGCAGAGATTGATCTTGCCGATATTGACTATATGAAAGCGCAGGGATTTGCAATATATGCTACCGCTCTTGATGACTATTCGGTGCTGTATGACAGCGTCAGGTTTGATGACAGGACAGCCATCATACTGGGCAACGAAGCCAATGGCATAAGCGAGGAACTCCTCTCTGTGTCTGACGAAAAGCTCTATATTCCAATATTTGGAAAGGCAGAATCACTTAATGTCGGAATAGCTGGAGCAATAATTATGTACGAATCACTAAAAAAACAGTAGCTAGATCACGTCTGATAAGGTAAAATATATATGTATATTTTATGAAAGGAAGTATGACTATGCTAAAAATGCCTGAATTTGAAATCGGGGGATCAATAACAATACAAAAAACCGTAACTGAGGACGACATCGCCAGCAATTATGGAAATTCGGAGCTTGACAGGCTTTTTGCAACTCCATCGCTTGTTGCACTAATGATATCAGCCAGTACTAAGCTTATTGACGAAAAGTTTGATGAGGGACTTGTCACTATAGGAAAGGAAATCCACCTAATACATGAAAAGCCTACTCTGCTTGGCCAGACCATAACCATAACTGTTACAGTGAAGGAAAGGCATGAGAATACCCTCAAACTTGATATGGTAGCCTTTGACGAGATGGGAATCATAGGAAGGGGAAGCTTTGACAGAGTAATAGTGAGCAAGAAGGCCCTTATGAGAAAGGTATATGCAAGAGAAGCCATGCTTGAGAGCAGATTCTAATTAAGATACTTTAAAATATGTACAAAAAAGAGAGAGCAATTGCTCTCTCTTTTTTATCCAAACAGTCCGTTTCCATCATCATCAGCTGGCGGGGGATTGCCCTGGTCGCCACTGCCCTGATTATCATCGGCCGGCGGGTTCTGTGGCTTGTCTGTCTGTCCTTCGCCTCCAGGATTGCCCTGGTTTCCATTACCGTCATTTTCGCTGTTAATATCTTCTTTATCATCTTTTTCTGCATTTGCCTTAGTCTCATCGTCCAGAAGGCCTTCGGTCACTATCGGTGCCTCGTGCTCCATGCATATCTCTTTAGGTTCGCTTCCTGCCACAAATATCTCGCTTGCGGTTTTTGTGCAGTACGGTCCTGGCTTGAGTCCGCTTTCAAGACATATCGAAGTCTTGGTGATCCCTGAAGGGGCAGCGAAGTTTTTGGCAGGAAGTCCTGAGTGGACTCTGTTCATTATCCTTCCCCAAAGTGCTGATGGTACGTCACTGGATTTATTCATATCCTTTGGCTGGTCTTCACCTATCCAGAGTGCGCTTGTGTAGTAAGGTGTGTATCCTGCGAACCAGATATCTTTTTCATCGTTCGTAGTACCCGTCTTTCCTACTGTCACAAAATTTCTGACTCTGGCTCTTCCGCCAGTACCTCTGTTAACTACATCCTTCATTATGTCAGTCATTATATATGCATTCTGAGCGGTCGCGATCTGTCTTATTTCAGGTGTGTTTTCGTAAAGCACCGTGCCGCTTGTATTTTCTATCTTTGTAATGAATACAGGTTTTGTATATTTTCCTGAGTTTGCGATCGAAGCATATGCAGCCGTAAGATCAAGAGGCGTAACTCCCTTTGTCATACCTCCGAGTGCCATCGACAGGTTCTCATCATTCACTGATGAGTTCATGTCTCTTGTCACTATTGTGGATATTCCCATGTTCTTCATATATTCAATCATTTTTTTCGTGCCTACTTTTTCAGCTACCTGCACTGCTCCTACGTTTGATGATTTTATCAC
>SAAM01000048.1 GCA_009929415.1 Clostridia bacterium
TAATTTCAATAATGTCAAAGAACAGGATGGTCTTAGCGAACCAAATTTGTTTAATTTTTAAAATTTATAATCGTCCATATTTTTAGTGGACACTAATGGACGCAGATTCTTGTTAATATTATTGGTAATGCCATCAAATTTACAAAAAAAGGATATGTGAGTTACGGTTGCCAGCTTAAAGGAGATATGCTGGAGTTTTACATTGAGGACACCGGTATTGGCATTCCTGAGAATAAGTTTCAGGATATTTTTAAAAGATTCAGACAGGCAAATACAGATATTGCCGGAAATTATGGCGGGTCCGGTCTGGGTCTTGCTATTGCAAAAGCTTATGTATCCTTGCTTGGAGGAGAAATTTGGCTTAAATCGGAAATAGCAAAAGGATCGACTTTCTTTTTTACCATACCATATGAAAAAGCTCCTGTATCTGCAGAATTACAAGATTTTAGTATTAACAGGGCAAAACTTTCAATGGTTGCACAATCCAGTATTCTGGTAGCAGAGGACGAAGAGTCAAATTTTCTTCTTTTAAAGGAGTATCTTAAAGATTACGATATTAATCTTATTTGGGCCAGAAATGGGGAGGAGGCAGTAAACATATCAAAAGGCAGGCATAATATTTTTCTGGTTATTATGGATATTAAGATGCCGGTCATGGATGGACTGCAAGCAGCGAGGGAGATAAAGCGTATCAGGCCGGAACTGCCGGTGGTTGCATTTACTGCTTATTGCAGTGATGAGGATGTGAAAAAGGCTATATCTTGCGGATGCAGCGGCTTCATGAGCAAACCGATAACAAAAAATCAGCTCTGCAGTATTGTTATGGAGTATATGCAGAGCTGATCTTTTAATATACGAGTGGTTATCTTCTGTATGTTGATCCGGAAGAACTTGGTTGCCTTGTACTCTCTCTCTTTTCAGAGTTTCTCTCTTCGGAACTATTGCTTTTTTTCACTTCCTTTTTCTCCGGTTCATCCCTCTTCTTATTTACAGAATTGTCCCGCGGAGATTCTCTCCTTGGTTGTGTGTATTGGTATTGGTCGCGTTTGTTATTGTAAGTCTCGGTTTTTTTATTGCTCCTCTCTCTTGAGTTATACTGCTCGTTTAGTCCGCGGTTAGAGTTAGCAGGATTTTGAGTGTTATTGCCTCTTCTTATCTGTGAATCCTGTCTTACATTGTTCTGGCCGGTAGGGGGCTGATTCCTGTTTACTGTTGTCGGAGTCTGATTCCTTCTTACAGGTGTTTGATCCTCTCTTCTTGTAGTTGTCTGGTCTCTTCTGACCTGATTTGTCTGGTTTACCCAGTTATTTCCGCTCCTTGCCTTGTAAACATTGCCCTTGTCGTCAGTATATACATTATTCGGTCGCCTAGAGGTATTTGGCTCTCTCCTGTATGTCGAACCGGAAACTCTTCTCTGTTCGTTTTCCTTTTTATTGTACAGATTGTTGAAAGCCCGGTTGTCTCTGGGATTGTCCCTGAAATCATTTTTTTGTGGCCTTGGTCGTTCCGGTGAGTATCCTCTTCTGTCACCCAGATTATATCTGTGGTATTGTCCGTGTCTGTATCCGACAGGCCCCCAGTATCCATGGGTGTGTTTATGAAAATGGTTGTCGAATCTTATCCAGTTAACGCCTCCGAATGGTGTCCCGTAAGAAAATCCCCAACCTGTGAATGGGTTGTAATGAACATTAAAGCCATATGTAAGAGGCCTCGGGAAATAGTGTGTCCTGTACCAGGGCTTGTAATGATAGCCTGTGCCGTAGAATACACATCCCCTGTAAATGTAGTTGTTTGTATATCCCGGATAATATCCGATTCTTACAACATCAGGTGTATAGTCATATATAAACACGTATCTTACATTGTAGACAGGATTGTCCGGAGGGATTGACATGAACTCAGCCGGTATACTGACTGAGACCTCCCATGGTCCGTATGGATTATAACTCTCGAACCATACTGCATTGTCACAGCAGTAATAGGTCCCGTTGTAGTATATTACAGCCTTGTCGGTGTTTATTGCGTACTTTAATTGTGTACCTCTTATGTAATCAAACTGAGGATCTCCGTCGTAATATATGTCAAGCTTCGTTCTTCCACGCCTGATTTCGGCTGTTTGCGGAATTCTGGTCTCCAGGACAGCCTCCATTGCCTCTCTGGTACCTGCGACACTTGAAAGAACATTATTTACCGGCGAGTCTTCCGGGATTGAGCGAAAATCTTCAGGAAGGGCATCCGGTGGAACGAAGGTCCAGTTGTCGGATATAAGACTTCTTGATCTGTACCATCTTCCGGAGATTAATACATAATAAAGTTGAGAGTTAATATCCATCAATATATCATCATCACTGTTTGTAACATATAGAAGTGATGTGTTCCTTACAGGAGAGAATCTTGGGGCTCCGTTAGAGGATAACAGCTCTGCAGGACGGGTTCGGACTATTATACTCGATGGGGCACTGCTCCGGGTAATCTGCTCATTATCGGAAGACCCCATTTTCTCTGCTTTTATAACCTTAGCCGGGACATTACTTGTAAGTCTCCATCCTTCATATATTGAACGGGATGAATACCAATAATTGCCTCCGTTAAGATAGAAGAGATCCGTATCCGGATCCATAACAATGAAAAATGGAGTGTTCACAACATATTTCAGATTGACACCATCTACTTTCTTAAGAATGGGATCTCCGTCAAGCAGTACAAGAGCGGTGGGTTTTGTTACAAATAGTATCTCAGGAGCTTCATTGTACAGCTGTTCGGATTCGGAAAGCTGGTTCTGTTCAAGCCCTGCTGTGAGCTCATCCATTGACATCACCATATCCCATTCCGGAACCTCCCTCTCGACAATTGAGTTCATTCTCGAGATTTCGTTATCATCCAGCCCGGGGAATTTGTTGGCCACTATATCAATATCAAGCAGCCTTACACGACGGTCGTCGCGGTCAGTTGCTATCCTGCAAACATACCAGATTGCTCCGTAAACCTCATCTTTGTCTCCGGGCGTCTCAATTATTACAGCAGATCTGCACTCCATCCTGTTCCTGTCTAATGACTCAATTTCAGGTTGAAAAATTGTGATCTTGCCACTAGATGATATGATCTCTCTTGGCCAATTCCGGAATTCGGCAGCATTCATTGTTGAAAGAGAGAGAATTACGGACAACACAAATGTCATCGATGATTTGATAGTCAGAGGTTTCATAATAATGTTGTTTTATTGACTATTTATGTTCAAAATTCGGGCCATAACAAGGCTCTCTTTGTTTGATAGTATTGCTATCTGGCCCTGTAAACAAGCTTCATGGTTATAGAGGCCGTCTTCTCTCTGGAAGATGTGTTGAAGGTTCCTCCCCAGGAGTAATCCTCATTGGAATTCTGACCTGTAATCTGTATGATTCCCATTTGAGCATTAACCAGTTTCCCGATTGAACTCCCGGATTTTTCTGCTATCTTCTCTGCTCTTTGCCTTGCATCCTCAGTAGCCTCAGAAACAAGTTCCAATTTAAGGTCAGCAAGCTTGGTATAGTAATACCTCGGAGCTTTGGAGTAAAACTGAACTCCGTCGTTTATAAGTTCGGTTATATTCCTCGAAAGCTCCTCTATCTTTTCAATATCCCTGGATGTAATCTGAATTGACTGAGTAAGTTTGTACCCCGTGAAATCTTCGCCCATATATTCTCCGGAGGGAGAGTATTTTCTTTTCACCTGCTCGTTTATCTCTATGGCGCTGAATACTATGTCTTTCTTTTCAATGCCGTTCTTTTTAAGGTACTCTCCGATCAGCTCCTTGTCCTTGTTCAATTCGTATGATGCACTCTTAAGGTCCACTCTCACCTTCGAGAAATATCCCTCCCATACAATCAGGTCTGAGGTAAAGTTTTTCTCACTCAAGCCTGTAACGGCAATTTGTCTCTCTGCCTGACTCCTTTTTACATAGGCATTACCCAGGACAATCGCGGCAATCACTGTTGCAGCGGAAATCAGGATGTATTTGTAGCTGTTATTCATATATTTTGGATTATTATTGTTTTTTTCTCATTCTGCCTGTAGCATCTGCGGCAATCATTGCCGCAATGATACTTTCCGGTTCAATACTGCAGGCCTCATGGTGTATGCTCTCTTCCGGCCTGCAAGTTGCAACAGCAACTTTCATAAGGTCATCATAACCTACATTTTTTATGTTTAACTCTCTGAAGGTAGTAGGAAGTCCTACACTTTCGCAGAATTGATATACAGTTTCGTTCTCACATGGATCATTGTCAGTAAGGTGCAGAGATGTCAACACTCCGAAAGCAACCTTTTCACCATGATAAAGACCATGAGTCTGTTCCAGGGAAGTCAGGCCATTGTGTATGGCATGAGCTGCACCAAGACCTGAACTTTCAAAACCTATGCCGCTCAGTAGAATGTTTGCTTCAACAATATGGTTGAAAGCCGGTGTCACGATATTGTTCTCATTCGCAATCCTGGCAGATATACCATATTTAAGCAGGGTGTCGTAACATAATCTGGCAATGCTCAAACCGGTAAGTGTGCTGTAACCTCCGCAGGCGTTTTCCGAATTAGTACGCTCGCATGATCTTGCCTCGAACCATGTGGCCAGCGCGTCTCCCATACCAGATACAAGAAAGCGTGAAGGAGCACAAGAGATGATTTTTGTATCGACAAGCACAACCTGTGGGTTCATTTTCTGATAATAAACATAGTCAAAAACCCCATTCATAGTGTAGACCACTGCACAGCCGCTGCAAGGGGCATCGGTGGATGCAATAGTGGGAACCACAATCACCGGTATCCCGGTTTTATCTGCCGAAATTTTTGCGGTGTCAATTGTTTTTCCGCCACCCATACCGACAATTACATCAATCTTTTCATTCTGAATCAGAGAGCAGACTCTCTCTATCTCCTTTTCGGAGCACTCGCCGTTAAATTCACATATAACGAGTGACTCTTTCAATTCCTCTCTTACACTATACCTTGGTAGTATGCTCTTCACTACTGTCGGTGAAGCAAGGATAAGGCTTTTTGTGCCCAGTAATCTTATTAGCTCAGGTAATTGTGCCACTGCACCTTCTGCCTGTATGTACTTACCCGGAAAAACTGCTTTAAATGGTTTCATAGTTGTTGCTTTATGTTTACACAATCAAAAACGTAATTGAGTGAATCCCTGTTTTCCGCCAGCAGGAACAGTCTGTCTCCCTTCTCCAGTTTTGTCGCTCCTGTCGGAATAAAATACTTGCCGTCTCTCTCTATCGTAGATATTACAATGGTTGTGGGCCACCCAAGCTGTACTATTTTTTTACCGGCTGCAGGACACCCCTCTTTAACTATCACCTCTGTCAGGAGAGACTTGGGACTCTCTGTAAATTCTATATTGCTTTTATTTCTCTGTTTGAGATTGACCGGAAGTGTAAGGTGAAGCCAACGTGCAACTTTTGCCAGAGAGGTTCCTTGAATGACAACAGATGTCAAGGAAACGAAGAAAACTATATTGAAAATGGTTCCTGCTTTCTCTGCTCCGGCCAGCAGGGGGTATGTGGCGAATACAATCGGGACTGCACCCCTCAAACCTCCCCAGGATAGAAAAAGTTTTACACGGCTGGTTATCCTGAAAGGCATCAGAGAAAGGAAAATACTGAGAGGCCTTGCTACAAGTATAAGGAATCCGGCTACTAGCATACCTATACCCATTACTTCCAAAAGTTGACTAGGAAGCACTAATAGTCCCAGCGTGAGAAACAGGATTATCTGCATCAACCAGGCAAAACTGTCAAAGGATTTTAGAATCTTCTTTTTGTGAATAACATCATGATTCCCGATATAGATGGCACAGATATATACTGCAAGAAACCCGTTTCCCTTAAGAAAATCTGTGAGAGAGAAGCTGAAGAACATGATCGCAATTACCAATGCTATATAGAGACCTTCATAGTCAAATCGTATCCTGTTGATTACTATTGTTCCGGCCATGCCTATAATCAAGCCCAAGGCGCCTCCCAAAATAAGATCCTTTGAAAAAAGGGTTATTATCTCTGCAGCAGATGAATTCTGGTGCATCACCAATCCTGTACATATCAGGGTCATAACATAAGCCATAGGATCATTGCTCCCGCTTTCAAGCTCCAGTATAGATCTTATGTTCCCTTTCAAAGCAAGATTTTTAGATCTCAATATAGAGAATACGGAGGCAGAATCTGTCGAGGAGACAATGGAACCGAGCAGAAGTGCTTCTATAAATGTAAAGTCTGTTATCAACCATACAAAAAGAGCCACAGAAAAAGCTGTAATCAATACCCCTGCAGTGGAGAGGAGCACTCCCTGCCACAGGACCGGCCTTACATGCCCCCAATCTGTATCCAGACCACCCGAAAAGAGTATGCAGCACAAGGCTATAACTCCTATGAACTGTGTCGTTTTCGGATTACTGAAAAGTATCCCTCCTATACCTTCAGAGCCGGCCAGCATGCCAACCGAAATGAAAAGTATAATAACAGGAACTCCAAATCTGCTGGATGTTTTTCCGGCAAAAAGAGATATGAAAAGTAAAATTGATCCTACCAGAAGTATGTTATGATAAGTGAGATCCATTCTGTATAATAATAAATCACTTAAAGATAATTACAAATTTTGTAATAAATAACTATCTTGTAAATCTAAAATACCTATTGATATGAGACCTGTAACAGAAAACACAGACAGAAAACCTGCAGTTGCAGGACTGTTTTATCCCGCAGAAATTGAAAAGTTGCAGGAGGAGGTGGAACGTTTGTTCAAATCGGCTATACCATATAAAGGAGACCACGTAAGGGCGATAATTGCTCCCCATGCCGGATATCAGTTTTCCGGAGGGGTAGCGGCATCGTCTTACAATCAGATTAATGGAGATACGCGCTATAAGAGAGTTTTCATAATTGCATCATCTCATCACCATAAGTTCAGGGGGGCATCTGTCTGGTGTGATGGTGATTATATTATGCCGTACGGAAAGGAGAGGGTTGATAAGGCTTTCTGTAAGATGCTCGTCGGAAATTTCCCAGACGTCTTCACTTCAGACCAGACTCCTCACTTAGAGGAGCACGGTATTGAGACCCAATTGCCGTTTCTGCACCATGTCATGAAGAGCAGATATTCTATTGTCCCTATTATTATCGGTACTGACGATCCATATATCTGCCGTGAGATTGCAAAAGTGCTGACTCCCTATTTCTCGCCGGAGAATCTCTTTATTGTCAGCTCTGACTTCTCTCACTATCCGGGATATGATGATGCGGTGGAGAATGACAGGAAAACAATGGAGTCAATCGTATCTGGCAATCCGGAAAGATTGTTGAGGAGACTCCGAAAAAATGAAGAGGAGGGCATCCCTAATCTAGTGACAAGTTTGTGTGGATGGACTTCTGTTTTGATACTGCTTGAGATTACAAAAAATGATGAATCTGTCAGATATTATCCGGTAGAGTACAAGAATTCAGGAGATGAGCCTTTGTACGGAGATCATGAGAAGGTTGTCGGTTACTGGGGTATAAAAATTATCCAGGACAGTACGGAAGGAGATGGATTTGAACTAACTGAAGATGACAAACAGACTCTTCTGGGCATAGCAAGAAAGTCTATTGAGGCTGCCGTAAATCATAATAAACTTCTATTCAGGGATAACCGGGAAATGTCAGAAAATCTGCAGGCTCAGTGTGGCCTTTTTGTCACTTTACATAAGAATGGCGAGCTTAGAGGCTGTCTTGGCCGTATGAAGGGAGACATGCCTTTGTGGAAGCTTGTACAGGAGATGGCATCTATCGTACCGGAGCATGATTACAGGTTTGATCCTGTTTCTCCGGAAGAATTGGACGAGATTGAAGTCGAGATTTCTGTCCTTTCACCTTTGAGGAGGATTCATGACATATCCGAAATAAAGCTTGGGGTTCATGGCATATATATAGTGAAGGCCGGAGTTTCGGGGGTTTTCCTGCCTCAGGTGGCAACAGAGACCGGATGGAGTGTTGATGAGTTCCTCGGTTATTGCTCTCGCGATAAGGCGGGAATAGGATGGGAGGGATGGAGAGATGCCGAGGTATATGTGTTTACGGCATCAGTTTTCAAATAGAACTATTTCCAGACACCGGGAATCTTTTCATTGCAAGATGGGCAGATGCCGTTGGAGCCGATGTCGCTTCTTACTATATATCCGTCACGTCGTATCAGACAGGTTCCACATACCGGACACAATGTGTTCCCGGAATCAGGAGTATGTATGTTTCCAAGATAGACATATTTTAATCCACACTTAAGAGCCATATTTTTTGCTTCGTACATAGTCTTTTCGGGTGTGGACGGGGTATCGGCAAGCTTGTAATTTGGGAAAAATCGGCTGAAATGAATGGGCGTGCTGCTGAATCCATTGTCAAAAAGCCATTCGCACATTCTCTTTATAGTTTGCAAATCATCAGACCAGCCAGGTATTATAAGGTTGGTTATCTCAAGCCATATTCCCCTGTCTCTTAAGACTCCGAGACTTTTGAGAACAGGCTTCATTGATCCGCCGGTAAGCTTTTTGCAAAGAGCATCGTCAAAGCATTTAAGATCAATATTGGCGGCATCCAGCCAGTTGCAAAGTTCCAGAAGCGGTTCTCTTTCGATAAACCCGTTGGATACCATTACAGTGTGAATACCTGCACTCCTTGCAATGCGAAATGTATCGAGCATATATTCAAAGTAAACAGTTGGCTCACTGTATGTAAATGCTATGCTTTGGCTTTTGACCCGGGTAGCCTCCTCTATCACCTCTTCAGGCATAAGGGTGTATCTCTCCTCTCTGTCCGGGATATTTTGGGAAATAGTCCAGTTCTGGCAATTCAGGCATCTCAGATTACAACCCTCAATGGCAAGGGAGAAAATGTCAGAGCCGGGAAGGAAGTGGTAGAGTGGTTTCTTTTCCATCGGATCTACCGATATTGAGCATGGATTGGCATATGCTATTGATATCAACTCCCCGTCCATGTTTATTCTTACCCCGCAAATCCCGCTCTGCCCGTCATCCAACAGGCATTTATGAGGGCAAAGGAGGCATCCTGCCCTGCCCTCCGCTTTAGTGTGTTGATATTTTGCAGTAATTTCCATCTGAGGCAGTAAATTTAATATCTTTTTTGTGCTTTTTGTCATTTTCGGGTACATTTGCGACTTAATCCAAAATCTAAAATAAGAAATCAATGAGTGGTTTTTTTGGAAGTGTATCCAAGACCGATTGTGTCGATGATGTATTCTATGGGACAGACTACCATTCCCATTTAGGAACAAAGAGGGCAGGCCTTGCCTATTACAATAAACAGAAAGGTTTTCAGAGGGCAATACACAGCCTTGAGGACGGCTATTTCAGAAACAAGTTTGAGAATGATATCAAGAACTTTTCGGGTAATAGTGGCATTGGAGTGATTAGTGATACAGAAGCCCAGCCGATAGTGGTCAATTCTCACATGGGGAGATTTGCTGTGGCAACTGTCAGTAAAATTGTTAATGCAGAGGAGATAGAGCGCTACTTCCTCGAGAAGCATCATACATTCTCAGAGACCAGCCAGGGAACAGTCAATCCTACGGAGATGATAGCCATGTTGATAGCTGAGGGGAAAGATTTTATTTCAGGCATAGAGAATGTATCTGAGAGGATCAAAGGTTCGTGCTCAATGCTGATTTTTACTGAAAATGGAATTATTGCTTCCAGAGACAAGCTTGGAAGAACTCCGGTGATTATTGGAAAAAAAGATGGCGCATACGCCGTGACCTTCGAGACATGTGCTTTTTCCAACCTAGATTATGAGATTGAGAAATATCTGGGACCGGGAGAGGTTGTTATGGTAACTGCCGATGGATATGAGCAATTGCGCAAGCCTAACGAAAAGATGCAGATTTGTTCTTTCTTGTGGGTCTATTACGGTTATCCGCCTTCATACTATGAGGGAATTAATGTAGATGAATGCAGGTATAAGTGCGGTGCTGCCCTTGCAAAAAGAGACAACCTTAAGGCTGATTTTGTTGCCGGAATACCGGACTCGGGAGTGGGCCATGCAATGGGATACAGTCATGCAACAGGAATTCCTCTTAAAAGGCCGTATTCAAAATATACACCTACATGGCCGCGCAGTTTTATGCCTCAGAGCCAGAATATGAGGGAGCTGGTTGCAAAGATGAAGCTGATTCCAAATAAGGCAATTATTGAGGGACACAGTGGCGTTTTTCTGGATGACTCTATTGTTAGAGGAACACAATTGAAAGACAATGTCAGCGATCTCCATCATGCCGGAATCAAAGAGGTAAATATGCGTATTGCATGTCCCCCTTTGACATATCCGTGTGAATTTGTGAATTTCAGTCGCTCGCGTTCTAGTCTTGATCTTGCCACTCACAAGGCAATCAAGAAGTTGGAGGGAAGTACCGATAATGTTGATTTTAAAGAGTACTCGGATTGCAATAGTGAGAAATACAAGGCAATGGTCGAGGAGATAAGAAAGACCCTGGGACTCACAACTCTGACCTTCCAGAGACTGGATGATCTGGTGGAGGCTATCGGGCTTCCAAAGGAGAAACTTTGTACTCATTGCTGGGATGGGTCAAGCTATTTTTAAAATTGTTTATTTTTGCAAA
>SAAM01000397.1 GCA_009929415.1 Clostridia bacterium
AGTACAAGCATATGGCTTGATTGGTGTTGCATTAGGAACTCTTGTTGCAATGCTTTACCGAACAGTCTATCTGGCCTGGTATCTCTCAAAGAATATTATCAAGCGCACATTACGGCATTTCTATCTTCACATAGTTGTAGATGCTATATCTGTAGTGACAATGGTATGTGCTACCCAATGGATTACTCTTTCAAGTATTTCCTTCTTTGCTTGGTTTGTTATGGCTTTCAAAGTTGTCCTAATTTGTTCAATTGTTTCTTTCTTGGTAAATGCTGTATTTTACCCACGATTGCTCAAAGCAATACCAAAAGGAATTATGCGTTGAGGTTTCTGAATACTGCAGTTGTAAGACATTCACAAACTGTCGCCAATGGTGATGGATTGTGATAAGCTCAAACGAAACATGCAAGAGTTTGTGTAGTAGATAAAGAGGTTTGTTGTGACATCATTTTTATATACTGTTATCGTGTATCCGATAGAATTACTTGTTGAATTGCTTTTTGTCTTCTTCTTTAAAGCTTTTGATAGTACCGGGTTTGCCATCGCTGGAATCAGTCTGATGGTAAGCTTGCTTTCTCTTCCCCTCTATCATATTGCCGATCAATTGCAGAAGAAAGAGCGGGACATGCGTATCCAAATGCAGAGTGGAATCCAGAGAATTAAATCAACCTTTAAGGGTGATGAGCAATACATGATTCTCTCTACTTTCTATAGGCAACACCATTATCATCCTGCATATGCGCTTCGTAGTTCTGTCAGTCTTCTCATTCAAGTTCCATTCTTTATTGCTGCCTATCAGTTTCTTTCTCATCTTCCCCATTTGCAGGGTGAAAGCTTTCTTTTCATCAAGGATCTGGGACAACCTGATCATATGTTCATGCTCGGTTCTCTTCCAATAAATGTCCTTCCATTGATAATGACCCTAATCAACATAGCAGCAGGTGCAATCTATACAAAAGGATTCCCTCTGCGTGATAAAGTTCAGTTGTATGGTATGGCTGGGTTATTTCTCATACTTCTTTATCAGTCACCAGCGGGGTTGGTTTTCTACTGGACGCTGAACAACGTTTTCTCATTGGCAAAAAATATCTTTTATAAAATGAAGCAACCCTTGAAGGTATTGTATGCTACGGCTGTCGTTGCAAGTGTTGGATTAACAGTAGCCATACTTGCTATAAAATCAAATTTTCCTCTTAGTAAGCAGCTGGTACTTTTTGCAGGTTGTGCAGGGATAATCTTCCTTCCATTTCTTGTAAAAATCGTGGGATTTTTTGAGAAAAGATATCTCTCAACCTTCTCAATGAAAAGATCAAGCGTTTTCAATCTCTATATTTTATCAATCCTGCTTCTATGGTTCCTTAGTGGCATTGTGGTGCCATCAAGCCTGCTTCTTTCTTCTCCCATCGAATTTGCATTCACAGGGACTGTTGAGAATCCTCTATCTTACATGTACCATACTGCATCATTTTTCTTAGGTTTATGTGTGGTCTGGCCTTTGTTTATGTATGGGATGGCCAGTAGAAAAATGAGAGGGTTTTTCTCGATTATCTTTTTTGTACTTTCGCTAACAGCAATAATTAATCTTTTCATCTTCAAGGGCGACTATGGCCTTGTAAGCAAAGTGTTATTGTACGATGAGCCGGCACGCCTTTCCGCTTCCTTGATCCAGACGATAGTTCCTATTTTCATAACTCTTGTTCTATCAATCGGCACATTTGTGTGTATTCGAAACGGGTGGACGAAGGTGCTTACCAGTATACTCACGATTCTCATCCTTACTTCCACTGGAATGGGTGTATATGCTGCAGTGAATATCCAAAGAGCTTATACAGCCCATGCAAAGAATTTGGCAGAGAATGTGGATAAGAGTACTCTTCATGAGATCAATCCAGTGATTCCTCTCAGCAAAACAGAAAAGAACATAGTCGTCCTCTTTCTTGATAGAGCTATCAACTCCTTCTTGCCAATTGTATTCGAACAGTTTCCCGAGCTCACTGAGCAGTATAGAGGGTTTATCTATTATCCCAAT
>SAAM01000398.1 GCA_009929415.1 Clostridia bacterium
AATCTCGCAAGGACTTGCCTCGAGGTTGGTGCTTTTATCAAAATATTGTATAATCTGATTTAATTAAGCTTGACAATATATGATTCAGATAATATAATCTTAACATGTACAATAAAAATGCCATGAAGAGGCCAGTAAGGAAATTATTATCTAAAAGAGATTGAAAGTCGTCGGCTGAGAGCTTTCATTAGAAAAATGTTTTCTGAAACCTACCTTGGAGCAGTAACTGATACTTACCGTAAGTCTGCGTTAAAGACATCAAGTGGATACATTATCATGTATCAATTTGGGTGGTACCACGGAGAATATGCCTTCGTCCCTTTTGTCGGACGGAGGCTTTTTTATTTGCATTTTTAACTGCATAATAATATTTTTTAATATAAGGAGGAAACAAAAGTGGCAGAAAAGAAACAAGAATTTGTAAAAGAGATTACAAGCATGGATGAAGATTTTGCACAGTGGTATACGGATATAGTGCTTAAGGCTGAGCTTGCAGACTATGCGCCGGTTAAAGGGGCTATGATAATAAGGCCATACGGTTATGCTATATGGGAAAATATAGTTGAATGGGAAGACAGAAAATTCAAGGAGACAGGACACAAGCCTGCTTACTTCCCGCTGCTGATTCCTGAGCATCTGCTTCAGGTAGAGGTGGATCACTTTGAAGGTTTTGCGCCAGAGGTTCTATGGGTAACTCACAATGGGGATAACGAACTCCCTGAAAGACTTTTTGTTAGACCTACATCAGAGACGATAATTTGTCCGATGTTCTCAAAATGGATAAAATCATACAGAGACCTTCCATTCCTTATGTATCAGTGGAACAGCGTTGTAAGATGGGAAAAGACTACAAGACCATTCCTTAGAACATCTGAGTTCCTTTGGCATGAAGGCCATACTGTACATGCTGATGAGGCGGATACAGACAGAGAGTGCCTGATGATACTTGAGCTGTACAGAGAGTTTGTAGAAGAGCATATGGCAATTCCACTTAAATTAGGGGTAAAGACGGAGCAGGAGAAATTTGCAGGTGCCCTTAGGACATATACCATAGAAGCAATGATGAGAGACGGAAAATCGCTTCAGGCGGGAACTTCACACAACCTTGGACAGCACTTTACTAAGATGTTCGACATAAAGTTCCTTGACAGAGACGGAAAACACAAGTATGCATGGACATCATCATGGGCTACTACTACAAGACTTATAGGTGCTATGGTAATGGTACACAGTGATAACAGAGGACTTGTTGTTCCTCCAAGAATAGCTCCAATTCAGGTAGTTATAGTTCCGGTTGCAGCAAACAAGGCTGGCGTTATTGAAAAGGCTCAGGAGCTTAATGACAGACTTAAGTCGCAATTCAAGGTTGAGCTTGACGATGATACGTCAAAAACACCTGGATATAAGTTCAATGAGTGGGAAATGAAGGGTGTTCCTGTAAGAATCGAGATTGGACCTAAGGATATAGAGAAGAATCAGGTAACTATCTTTAGAAGAGATACTTGTGAGAAGTCTACGCTTTCAATGGATAATCTTGAAAATGATCTTAAGGATCTGTTAGAGAACATCCAGAGCAGTCTTTTCGAAAGAGCTTCACAGTTCAGAGATGAGAAGACATGGACTGTAAACAGCTATGATGAGCTCAAGGAGTCATTTGAGGACAAGACAGGCTATGCTTATGCAATGCTTTGTGATGATCCTGCATGTGAAGAAAAGATAAAGGATGAGACTGGAATAAGCACAAGATGTATGCCATTTGACAAGGTAGACCTTGGATACAACAAGTGTATAGTTTGTGGAAAAGAGACAGACAGAATGCTTATAATGGGTAAATCATACTAGAATATAGATAAAATGTATAATAAAAAAGACTGCATATGCAGTCTTTTTTGTGGTTATTTAAAGTCCGGATATTAATACCATCCTCTTAGTTTCATAGCAACCTGGATTCTCTTGATACTCATCATGTAAGCAGCAGTTCTCATGTCAACCTTGAATTCATCCATAAGTTTCCAGAT
>SAAM01000399.1 GCA_009929415.1 Clostridia bacterium
TACCGGTCTGACTCAAATTATCTCTAACAAGGACTTGACCATTCTGCCACTTATCCACATTCTGTCAATTGTGTAGGTCTGACCCCAATGTCCTATTCCCAATATTGATCCGCAAAAGGGAAGATACAATGACAGTTATTTGAAATATATCGACCAATATAAACCTGAAATAGTTATTGTTATGTATAATTCTTCTATAAACTTATGACAAATATTAGTTTCAAACATTTGTTAAATTACAAACAAACTTATTTCGGAGGTGCCGAGATGGAATTCATTGACTTGCAGAAACAATATCGTGAACTGGAAAAAGAGATTAACTACGGGATAAAAAATGTGCTTGAACATGGGAAGTACATTATGGGGCCGGAAGTACAGCAATTGGAAAAAGAGCTTTGCAATTTCACGGGCTCGAAGTACTGTCTGACATGCGCAAACGGGACAGATGCCCTGCAGATGGCGTTGATGGCCCTGGGGATCGGACCGGGAGATGCGGTTTTCGTTCCCTCTTTTACATTTATGTCCACTGCTGAGGTTGTCAATCTGGTGGGAGCTACACCTGTCTTTGCAGACATAAACATCGATACTTTCAATTTAGATCCTGAAAGTTTTGAGCATGCGGTTCAGAAGACCATATCTAAAGGAGATCTAAAGCCAAAGGCTGTCATCCCTGTCGACCTATTCGGACAGTGCGCTGACTATGAAAAGATAATACCCATAGCTAAAAAACATGGCCTCTTTGTAATTGAAGATGCCGCACAGGGATTTGGCGGATCGATCAATGGCAAAATGGCCTGTTCTTTTGGTGACATTTCGACCACTTCCTTCTTCCCTGCCAAGCCGCTCGGCTGTTACGGAGACGGAGGCGCTGTCCTTACCAACGATGATGACATGTTTCAGCTGATGAGCTCCATTCGCGTTCATGGCAAAGGAACTATGAAGTATGACAACGTCAGAGTGGGACTAAATTCTCGCCTTGATACGATTCAGGCTGCGATCCTGCTTCCAAAACTGCATGCATTTATAAGCTCTGAACTGGAGCTTAGGAATAAATGGGCCGCTCAATATACAATACTGCTAAAAGACAAGGTCAGGATCCCTTATGTTCCTAACGGCTATATATCAAGCTGGGCACAATACACGATCCTTCTCGATGACAGCAGGCAAAGAGACGGCCTCCAGAAAAAACTTAAGGAGAAGGGTATTCCCACAAACGTCTACTACTCCAAACCTCTGCACCTGCAGACGGTATATCTCCCCCTTGGCTACCCCAAAGGTTCGCTTCCTTTCTCTGGGGAAGCTTCGGAGCGCGTCTTGAGCCTTCCTATGCACCCCTATATGACCGAAGATATGGTAAACGAGATCGCTTCAGCAATAATTTCAGAACTCTAATATATGGATCGGACTGATGATCACAATGTTTGAGGACGAATACAAAGACTGTGCTTGGGTATCTTTTGATCAACTTGAAAGTTTCATGGCCGATTGCCTTGTCTATTCAGGAGTTCCGCTAAGTGATGCCGGGATAATTGCAGACGTACTGATCGAATCGGACAAAAGGGGCATTGACAGCCACGGGATAGGAAGGCTGAAACCTATTTACATTGACAGGATAGACATGGGGATACTTGACCCTGTAACAAATATTGATATCCTGAAGGATGACCATGCTATCGCAGTTCTTGATGCAAACAATGGCATGGGACATATAGCCGGAGTCAGGGCTATGGAGATGGCGATAAGCAAGGCGGCTAAATACGGGATAGGCATGACTGCTGTGAGGAACTCAAGCCATTATGGTATCGCCGGTTACTATGCAACAATGGCAGTTGATTCAGGAATGATAGGGATAACCGGAACAAACGCACGGCCCTCAATCGCCCCTACTTTTGGAGTGGAAAATATGCTTGGCACGAACCCTTTGACATTTGGGATCCCAACTGATGAAGAATTCCCTTTCGTTCTTGACTGCGCTACAAGCATTTCACAAAGAGGTAAAATCGAAGTGTTGGATCGT